>JAYVNQ010000266.1:0-27322 GCA_043758365.1 Chitinophagales bacterium | reverse complement strand
TATCTTATACTAATTCTGACCGAAGAAATCACCAAATACACTGAATTTATACACTAAAATGTTTGGGATTTTATAAGTTAATTATGACAGACTACTTAGATGAATGTAAGTATTTAATCAACGCAGTAAATAAATCTTTACAACAATGGCAACCCTACCTTTGTTATTACTCTAAACAGATAATTATGCAGTTAGCAGAGTTGTACAAAAAAGCGCTAAAATTTGAATTTTTAAGTATAGAAGAAGGCATGTTTTTGTTTGAAAATGCACCTTTAACAGAGTTAATGTTTGTGGCAGATGAAATGCGTAAAGTGCAAGTGCCACATGGTAAGGTAACTTGGCAAATAGATAGAAATGTAAACACAACCAACGTATGCATTGCTAATTGTAAATTCTGCAACTTTTACCGTATTCCTGGTCATGCAGAAGCTTATATTACCGATATGCCAACTTACCGTAAAAAAATTACTGAAACCTTAAAATGGGGTGGAGATCAATTGTTACTGCAAGGTGGTCATCATCCAGAATTGGGTTTGCAATTTTATATAGATACTTTTAAGGCTATTAAAAATGAATTTCCTACCATAAAAATTCATGCACTTGGTCCACCAGAAGTAGCACATATAACCAAGCTTGAAAAAAGTACCCACAAACAAGTATTAACAGCTTTAAAAGAGGCTGGTATGGATAGTTTGCCGGGTGCAGGTGCAGAAATTTTAGTTGATAGAGTAAGACGATTAATTAGCAAAGGCAAGTGTGGTGCAGATGAATGGTTAGAGATAATGCACCAAGCTCATAAGCTTAACATTACTACAAGTGCCACGATGATGTTTGGCCATGTAGAAACCTTAGAAGAACGCTTTATTCATTTAATAAAAATTAGAGACATACAAGCCAAAAAACCCGAAACAGCCAAAGGCTTTCTAGCATTTATTCCATGGACGTTTCAAGATGTTGATACATTGTTGACCAGAATTAGAGGTGTACAAAACTTAACAACACCAGATGAATATATCCGTATGATTGCAATTAGCAGAATAATGCTACCAAATGTAAAAAACATACAAGCAAGTTGGTTAACAGTGGGTAAGCAAACAGCACAAATATGTTTACATGGTGGTGCCAATGATTTTGGCAGCATTATGCTGGAAGAAAATGTAGTAAGTGCTGCAGGTGCGCCACATAGGTTTACTTACAAATCTATACAAGAAGCAATTGCAGAGGCTGGTTTTGAACCACAATTACGCAATCAACAATACGAATGGAGAGAAATTCCTGAAATGATTGAAGAGCAGGTGATTGATTATTAATATACAATGGGTTTCACGCAAAGAGAGAAAGTTAGGCGAAGTAGGAAGAGATGCAAAGCCAAATTTGAAAATACGTCAATTTGAAAATGGATGCCAACTAATTACTTTAATAACAAAAATCTATTAAGCATTCCAAATCACGGTTCAAACAATCTACGCTTCAATAAAGCTACATAACGCTCAGAACGTTGCAGTGAGTGACACAACAGACGTTGAATAGAATTACAAAAGCTGGTTACATAAAATTTCTACCTGCTAAAACCCTTGGTACGATTGGGCTTACCCACAGCTTGTTAATAATAATATAATGATTGTGCTTGTTAGTAATTGGTTTTAATGATTAAATTACACAAAACATATTGCATATGCGTTGGAGAAAGTTTAACGGAGAAAGCATTAACCTACCTATTAAAGATGCTGTAGCTGAAGCCATTGTTAGGGAAACTGAAAAAGGCATAAAACTGAAGGTTTGTATTGGTACAGACAGTCAAGTAAAAGGTGCCGAAACAGAGTTTGCAACGGTGATTGTTTTTTTGCGTGAACATGCTGGCGGGTTTATGTACATACACAACGAAAAAACAAAAACAAAGTATCACATTAAGGAACGGATGTTGCTAGAAGTAGCCAAAAGCATTGAAATTGCTTATGAACTTTGCGACTTGTTTATTGAGCACAAGGTGGATATGGAAGTGCATGCCGACATAAATACTAACCCCGCATTTAAGAGCAACGATGCCCTAAAAGAAGCTATGGGTTACATTTTGGGTATGGGTTTTGCATTTAAAGCCAAGCCAGATGCGTTTGCTAGTAGCTGCTGTGCCGATAAAGTGTGTAACTAAATATTGATTTTAGGGTATTTTATTTAACCATTTTTAGGTAGGAGAAAGCCCCGCCTTTATAACCGACCGCTTATATTTCGGCTCGTAGTTTTCCAAAATCGTTATTGCAGGTTTCTATGTAGGTTAAAATCTCTTCTCGACCTTTGTTTTTCTCGGCACTTGTTACAAAACTTTGGGGTAAAAACTGCCAAGTTTCTCGCATGGTATCTAAAAATTGTTTGACATTTCGTTCTACAACTGTGGGCTTTTCTTTATCGGCTTTTGTAAATGCTAAAGTAAAAGGCACTTGCCATTTGGCTAGATTGGTTAAAAATTCTAGGTCATTTTTTTGGGGAGAGTGGCGACTGTCAATTAGCACAAAAACATTTACCAAATTTTCTCGTTTGCGTAAATAATTTTCAATCATTTGTTCCCAACGGTTTCTGTCAGTCATAGAGCGTTTGGCATAGCCATAGCCTGGTAAATCTACCAAAAACCATTTGTCCTTCATCCCTTTTTGCCCCGATGAACTTTCTATTGCGAAATGGTTAATTAACTGCGTTTTACCCGGCGAAGCGGATGTTTTGGCCAACTTTTGACGCTGCGTAATAGAATTTATCAACGATGATTTACCCACGTTACTACGGCCAATAAAAGCATATTCTGGCCTATCGGCTTTTGGGCATTGCAAATAATCGGCAGAAGAAATAATGTACGTGGCATTTGTGATGTTCATGCTGCAAAAGTAACCGATGGATAATTATGATTTATAGTGCATTTTAGATGGTAAATGTTACTTTTTTCTTTTAGGCAACACCAAACTATCGGCAGGGTATTTTGATTTAATGCTATCTCTAATAGTTTCACACCAATTAAATAATGCTTCTTTTTCAGCATCACTTAACACCGCATTTTTGTGAACCAATGTGTAGCTTTCTATTGGCATTTCACCTTCTTTAATTTCACCTATACACTCCTCTATTTTCTTGTATTGTCTTGCTATTCTATAAGTAGTAAACTCATCAAAATTTAAATGCTTTTTACCATCTTTCACGTGGTCATCTAACCACCAATCTACTGGCTGAATCTTGCTGTACCATGGATATTTGGTATTGTTACTGTGGCAATCGTAACAAGCTTTTACAAGCGTTTGCTCAACATTTGCAGGTACAGCATATAACTTGCTAATATGATGTTCGGCTGGTGTAGCAGCAACATTTTTTGTAGGATGAATGAACTGTATTATTATTAGTGCAACCAACAATACAATACCAATATTTTTTAAGATTTTTTTCATGGAAAATAATTAGTTTAATAAAATATTACCAGTCATTTCTTTTGGAATTGGCACACCCATTACAGACAAGATTGTTGGTGCAATATCGCCCAATTTACCTGCGTTTAATAGGCCGTAACTTGTATTTGAAATAACAAATAGTGGTACCAAGTTTACCGAGTGTTGTGTATTTGGCGAGCCATCTTCATTAACCATATTATCTGCATTACCATGATCGGCGGTAAGAAAAACAGTATAGCCATGTGCCAATGCTGCTGTTACCACTTTTTCTACACAAATATCTACCGCTTCAACAGCCTTTACAACCGCGCTAAAAACGCCTGTATGGCCTACCATATCTGCATTGGCAAAGTTTAGGCAAATAAAATCAGCATACTCTTTTTCGATTTCGGGCACCAGCTTTTCGGTCAGTTCATAAGCACTCATTTCAGGTTGCAAATCGTAAGTGGCTACTTTGGGGCTTTGTGCCATAATACGGGTTTCGCCTTCAAAAACCGCTTCTCTACCACCACTAAAGAAGAAAGTAACGTGTGGGTATTTTTCTGTTTCGGCTATGCGTATTTGTTGCTTACCATTGGCAGCTAAAACTTCGCCTAAAGTATTGTTCAAATTATCGTTCTCAAATATCACATGTACATTTTTAAACGTTTTGTCATAGTCGGTCATTGTGGTAAAATGCAGGTCAAGCTTTGACATATTAAACTCATGAAAGTCTTTCTGAGACAGCGCTTCGGTTATTTCTCTACAACGATCTGTGCGGAAATTGAAACAAATAACAGCATCACCATTTTTGATTTGTGATTGATGAATTTTGAGTTTTGAATTGATTAATGGCTTTATAAATTCATCTGTAACACCTTCTGCATACGATTTTTCTATGGACGCTAACATATCATCACTTAACTCACCAATACCATTAACCATCGCATCGTATGCTAGTTTTACACGTTCCCAACGTTTATCTCTATCCATCGCATAATATCTACCAGTAATGGTTGCAATTTGTCCAACAGAATTATCTAGATGATTTTGCAAATCTTTTAAAAAACCTAGCCCACTTTTTGGGTCACAATCACGGCCATCAGTAAAAGCGTGAATATACACTTCAGTTAAGCCATGTTCTTTACACGTATCAACAATGGCTTTTAAATGAGATGTGTGAGAATGTACACCGCCATCGCTTACCAAACCCAATAAGTGCAAGGGTTTGCTATTATTTTTTGCGTAATTAATAGCAGCCAACAAAGTTTCATTTTTATGAAATTCTTTGGTGCGGATGGCTACGTTAATTCGTTGTAATTCCTGATACACAACCCTTCCTGCTCCAAGGTTTAAATGCCCAACTTCGCTATTACCCATTTGCCCTTCGGGCAAACCAACTTCCTCGCCACAAGTTACTAAAGTGGTGTGCGGATATTTCGAGTATAATGATGAAACAAATGGTGTATCTGCATTTTGGATAGCATCGGTGATTTTAGATTTCCCCAATCCCCAACCATCCATAATTATTAAAATTGCCTTCTTGCTCATGGCATAAAACTAACACATTTGATTATTCAATTTCCTTCGCTATTTTTAAACCCAATAGTTTGGCATGTTTTTAGACTACTACTTTACATTAAATATCAAAAATGAAAAAGTTTCTAATATTAATAACACTAAGTTTTACCTTGTTTTCTTTTAAAACTGTCGATAATGTTCCAGCAATAATCAATGCCTTAAAAACTGGCAATGCTGAAGAATTAGGAAAATATTTTGACAACTTTATTGATCTTAAATTACCAGAGAAAGATGAGGTTAAAAATGTGGGCAAAAACCAAGCAAGCATTGCTTTACAGAGTTTTTTTAAAGATAATGTTATTAAAGGTTTTGAGTTAACTAGCCAACGCGAAATGGGTGCTTCTATGTACTTAGCAGGCAAGTTAACGAATGCTAGTAAAGGTTACAATATTACCATTTTACTTAAAAGTAAAGATGGCGGCAATAAGGAAATTATTACGGTGCGGATTAACTAAGAGCATCCATATAAAATAGTAAAGGCGATGAAGTTTTCATCGCCTTTTTGTTTGTCTTCATTATTCGTTTTTAAATTTTCCTGTCTTAAAAAGGTGTATCGCCTTCGACACCATCATCAAAATTCCCGGTGTTCATTTTACTGCCTTGTACAAAAAATCTTCCACCAGATTCACCCCCAGCACTACTTGCCGGTGTGGTTGGTGTTGGTGCAATTGGCTTCCAATTGCCGCCACTTGGCATGCCACCATTATTGTTGTTATTATCGTTGATTTCTTCAAACCGTTGAATATGCAGCAATGCTTGCAGGCGTATATTATCTAACGAGCCATTACGGTGCTTTGCAATACGGATATGGGTTTCGCCTTTGGTACTCTCGCCTTGTTCGTTATTATGTATTTCGTGGTATTCTGGGCGATAAATAAACATTACCATATCGGCGTCTTGCTCAATAGCTCCAGATTCCCGCAAATCGCTCAACTGTGGCATCTTACTTTCCTTACGGGTTTCAACGGCACGGCTTAACTGACTGAGAGCAATAATTGGTATCATAAGCTCCTTTGCTAATGCCTTTAAGTTTCTCGAAATATTGCTAATTTCTTGTTCACGGTTACCATTTTTATTATCGCTACTGCCGCTCATTAACTGTAAATAGTCAATAATAATAAGGCCTACTTTATGTTTATTTACCAAACGCCTCGCTTTAGCCCTAAACTCAAAAATGTTTAAAGCGGCAGTGTCATCAATATAAATAGGGGCAGTTTCTAACCGTTTAATACCTTTTGTGTGCAATTGTTGGTATTCATAATCTTCCATTTTTCCTCGGCTAATTTTCTCTAGTGGAATTTCACTTTCAGCACTTAAAATACGTTGCACCAATTGGGCAGCACTCATTTCTAAACTAAAAAAGCCAACGGCCGTAGGTTTTGTAGGATTTAAAGCTGCGTTGCGAGCCAAGTTTAATGCAAAAGCCGTTTTACCAACCGACGGACGTGCAGCCAAAATAATCAAATCCGTTGCCTGCCAACCATAAGTAATTCTATCTAACGTAGGGAAACCGCTTGGCACGCCGGACAATTCATCCGTTTTGGTACGCATCTCATCAATACGAGTTACCGCTTGTGCTAAGGCTGTACTCATTTCCTTATAATCAGCCTTTAAAAAGTGTTTTGTAACGTTAAAAATCTTTTCTTCACTATCATTCAATAAATCAAAAACATCGGTACTATCTTCGTAAGCATCGCCAATAATTTCGCTGCTAATGCGTATTAATTCTCGCTGGATAAATTTTTGTAACACTATTCTTGCATGAGCATCAATATTTGCGGTACTAACCACCGAGTTGGTAAGTTTTGTAACAAAATAAGGGCCGCCAACGGCTTCCAATAGTTCCTTAAATTTCAATTCTTCAACCACTGTTAATATATCAATCGGCTGGCTTTTTTGTTGCAAATTCATCATGCAACGAAAAATATGTTCGTGGGCTTCTACATAAAAACACTCAGGTTTTAAAATTTCACTAACTGTATCAAAAGCGCTTTTTTCAAGCATAATGGCACCTAAAACCGCTTCTTCCAAATCACGGGCTTGCGGTTGTATTTTACCATAGCCCATAGTACCTAAATCAACAGAACTTTTGCGGCGTTTGCGGTCTTTATTTAGTATCGTTAAATCCATTTTCTTATATAGTTGAGCAGTTAGTTTATTGTTGTGTATTTGGTTGCCCAAATGTTACCAAATTGTTACGGGGTAACGAATATGCCATACTTATTTTAGAACTTCCCTGTTTTTTTAAATATTATTAATACACAGTAACTTAACAGCCTATTCACAAGTTACTATAGTTAATTAACATTAAATGTTATGGTTTTGCACCAAAAGCAAAAGTTTTACGCTTTTTACACATGCCAATACACATTTGCTTGTGCAGAAAATTTATAAAAATAAGTTGGCTAAAAGTTGGAGAAACCAATACCATTGAATTATTACTTTTTGTTTTTTAAAAACATCAATTTGCCAGAAAATTATTTTGAAATAGCAAAGAAAATACGCGGTTATGGGCATAAAAAATGGGCTATTTACTAGCCCACTTTTATAAAAAGGGATACATACTATTTTATGCTGCAATAGCTCTCTTTTCCAAAGCTGCAACCGGTTTTCTGTCAATTAATTTAATAATGCCAATGGCATTAAAACCACGCATTATTTGATAAGTTAAATCAAACTCAAACCAACGCTTTGCAAAGTTGGCATCGGCTTTATCGTAATGGTGATTGTTCTGGAATAATTCGCCCATTAGGAACACCCCCCAAGGCGATGAGTTTTTAGATTGATCGCCATTATCAAAATTACTATATCCATATTTATGCCCACACCAGTTTACTATGGCGCCTTGAATTGGCCCCATTAAAAAGTGGATAGGTAACAACAAAAACCACCAATAGCTTGGGGCAAATATTATATAAATACTTGTGTAAGCTGCCATAAACAAAAATCGTGTAAGTGAATGGTGTCCTATTTTATCTAACTTATCCCAAACGGGTAAATAATCTTTGGTAAATTGAGCATCGGGTAGGTTTTTGCCAGATAAAAAGCTACGGAAAATGAGGATGGTGCTACGCATCATCTGATACACATCTTTAAAAAAGTGTGGGCTATGGGGGTCGTGTTCAGTATCGCTATATGTGTGGTGCATACGATGCATAACGGCGTAAGCCCTTGGAACCAAATACGATGAACCTTGCACCAACCATGTAGTAATATAAAAAGTACGCTCCCAATTTTTACTAATGGTATACATTTTATGAGATGCAAAACGGTGCAAAAAGAAGGAATGAAAAAATAATGATAAAAACCAATGGGTAAAAAAGAATAATAGGATAACAAGCATAAAAATATGTTTTGTAGTAATAACGAGGGAAAGATATACGTTTAAATTGAATCAAATAGTTTGAATAAGCATTTTTTAAGCAGTATTTAAACATTATAACATTACTGTTTAACTATTACGCTCATTTTAACATGGCACCCGTTAACTAATTAAATTTATGAAAAACTGCCTAACTATTTTGTTATATAATACAAATGACACAATTTGCTAATGCAATGCGATTTTTTTAACTAACTAAACAAATTAAGTATTGAGTCGTTTGTCGTATAGTGCTAATTTTATGTACCAGAACAACCTACTTGTTAGCATTACCAAACCACACAACGCCACCAAAGCCGAATAGCGATACAGCACCACTGTGGTTCACCACCTTCCGTTAGGGCATCCCGAAGTTTGCTAGTACAATAAGCGGCAGCTACCAACATAGTATTCATGCAAAAGTGGCGGACATAAGTGATTGAGGACTAGTAAAAAAATCAACATTTGCACTAGCGGCCGAAATAATAATAAAGCAGTTGCAAGTAACTCGAAATGTGAGGAAATCACCCTTATTAGATATTACAAATAGGCCTACATTTACAGTTAATCAACATTATTTTACTAAATAATTCAAAAAGAATCATTCAATCGTAACTAAATCAAATTATTATGGCAAACAGAACATTTATGCCCAATGCGCCGCACCAAATACTTTGGTTCGTTGCCATCATCGTTGGCCTTTTAGGCATTTTAGGACATTTTACCCACGTAGACATATTGTCAAAATATAACTATGAAATGTTGCTAATTGGCTTTATTTTACTCGTTATTGGCACGGCATACCGAGGGGTATAGTGCTACAGTCACTCTGCAAAAGCCAAGTAAGTGAGCGTTTAAATTTCGTTCGAGTAGAATATTACGAAGCCAAGCTATTGGGCGAGGCGGTGGTCGCCACGATTTCGTTTTCCCAAATGTTTTGTGAGGGCATTCTGAAGTTGGCTGTAAAAAGACCCAAATAATTATAAAGGGTGTAAAAAAAGATTTCTCCTGCCACAACAAAGCCTGTAATGTTGCGTATTACAGGCTTTGTTGTATTATATTGAACTGTAAATTTCCATTTTATTCTATATCCACCTTATTACATGAAGTGTTTTGTATTATTTATTTGTTTGTTTACTGTAATAAATGTTAGTGCACAGGAAACCTTGGCAACCGATAAACAAGAAGTGTTGGGTTTAGTAGTGCACAGCGGTAGCATATTAGTACATACCAAACAAGTTGCCAATACCGGTGGGGCAAAGCCTTTAGGTTTTCAGTTAGAGGCCTCTACTTTAAACACTAGTTACAACAATTTTAAAAAATGGGGCTTTTTAAGTAGAAGCGGTTTTGAGCTTACCTACTTTAATTTTAATACTCCCATACTTGGTAGCAGCTACAACGCAGCCTACTTTATAGAACCCATTTTTAAGTTAGGCAACCATGCAGAATTACGGCTTAAAGGTGCTATGGGGCTAGGTTATTTAACCAAACCCAACCCTAACCGGGCAGATAGTAGCTTGACTGCAAACTTTAATTATGGCTCGCACCTAAACTCGTTCTTACAACTAAGCTTAGGTGCTACAGTACACATTACTAATAAGCTAAGTGCCTATGTCAATGGCAGCTTTAACCATAATTCTAACGCAGGGTTTGCTGTACCAAACCGTGGAGTTAATTATCCATCTATTTCGGTGGGGGTATTATATCACAATGTGTCTAATGCCTTGCCAAATTATAAACGTGTAAAAGATGTATCGTGGCGTACTAACAACAGAGTAAAATATTATGCGGGTATTTTCGCTTCGGCAAAAGACGGGTGGAGTGGCGTTGGCAACAAATACAATAAACGCCCACTAATTGGGAGTATGTTATTGGCATCTAAACAGGTAAGTAATATTAATGCTATTACAGCTGGTGTGGAAGCCTACTACGATGGTGGCTTACATGAAACAAAAACGCACGTGCCAGATAATTCCTCTAGCTTTTTTGCCAGCATTTTGGTAGGTAACGAGTTTTTGTTAGATAAGTTTACCCTAAGTCAACAACTCGGTTACCATGTATATAGAAATACCGATTACTACAATACTGTTTACCTGAAAAATATTAATCCCTTGCTAAGTTTTTACCAACGTTATGGTATTACTTATAAGGTTTCTGCCAATTATAAAGTTGGTTTTAGCTTTTTAGCCCGTGGCGATTTTGCTGATTTTATAGATCTGCGTGTTTTGTACCGATTTAAATAGTCGTTAGACAGCTCCTGTAAATTGCTTTAAAAAACGTACGTCGTTTTGACTATACAACCGCAAGTCATTTACCTGATATTTTAACTGACAAATACGCTCTACGCCCATACCAAAAGCAAAACCTGTGTATTTTTTGCTATCAATGTTAAAGTTGTCCAATACTTTTGGATGCACCATACCACTACCTAAAATTTCTACCCAACCTGTATGTTTACAAACGTTGCAGCCTTTACTATCACAGATTAAACAGCTAATATCCATCTCGGCACTTGGCTCAGTAAAAGGAAAATAGCTTGGTCGAAAACGCACTTTAACATCTTTACCAAACATTTCTTGTACAAAAAAGTATAAAGTCTGTTTTAAGTCGGCAAAGCTGACATTTTCATCAATATACAAACCCTCAATTTGGTGAAAAAAGCAATGCGCCCTTGCACTAATGGTTTCGTTTCGATAAACTCGACCCGGACAAATAACTCTAATTGGTGGTTTTTGATGTTCCATAACCCTTGCTTGTACACTGCTGGTATGTGTGCGTAGCAGCCAAGCTGGGTTTTGGCTAATGTAAAATGTATCCTGCATATCACGTGCTGGGTGATCTTCTGGTAGGTTCATAGCGCCGAAGTTGTGCCAATCATCTTCAATTTCTGGCCCTTCGGATACGGCAAAACCAAGGCGTTTAAATATGCTTACTATTTGGTTGCGAACAATACTTAATGGATGACGTGTACCAACAGCAACGGGGCTTCCTGGTAATGACAAGTCGCTAGCAACTGTTGCTTGTTGGCTATTAGTTGTTGCTTCTTTAATCTCCTCAAACTTATTTTCGGTAAATAATTTAAAGTCGTTAAGTATTTGTCCAAAAGCTTTTTTCTGATCGTTGGGTACATTTTTCATTTCACCCATAACGTTTTTCACCAAGCCCTTTGTGCCAAGGTATTTAATACGAAATGCCTCAACGTCTTCGGTATTGGCAGCTTCCATAGCTGCAATTTCTTGTTTGTACAATTCTATTTGTTGTAACAACTGTTCCATTTGGCGAAGATAATAGTGTGGGTTGAATAGTGAATGAGAGTTATTGTGTGATAAACTACTTTGATTTTTCGGTAGTGATTTAAAATGTATGCTGATTTGAATATAAGAAAGCAGTGAGAATTTACATTGAATAATCGTTATAAGTAAGGTAACGGTTAAAGCAAATTGTCCTCACTGCAAGGATGTGAAAGTGAAGAAAAATAACAAGAAGTCAACAGGAAAGCAAAACTTCTTTTGCCATGGTTGTAAAAGCAGTTCAGCACGAGTATTTTGTACGGGGGCAGATCCAGCTTCCAAAGCGTTAGTGAAGTCAATGACGCTGAATGGTAGTGGAATTAGGAATTAGAGATATTCAAAGGGTGCTACAAATGAGCATTGTGTGTATATTATTTGTGTTAAGGTTTGGTTTAAAAAAATAGAAAAGAAGCATTTACTGAGAAAGTTTATACTGTTGCTTATAAAAAACGGTTTGGGCTTCTAACAATAATTGGTGAGGAGATCGAATTAATTAGAAGACACACCCCTACCAAAACGATAAACACCCTACCAAAACGGGAGGGTTTTTTGTTGCCCAAAAACTTTACCCGTCCATCATCATAATTGCTACAACCAAATAACAGCAAGGCTTTTACTATTTACTAGTCACCGCTTAACCTTATTTGGCATTTGGTTGGAGCTAACGGTATTGATTGCCTGCTAACGGAACTATTTAGCAAACCATCTCTATTATGAACACTAACCTTAAAAAAGTATCAGCAGCGGGTCTGTTGGTTACACTTGGAATTATTTTTGGCGACATTGGCACCTCTCCTTTGTATGTTTTTAAAGCCATCATGGGCGAAAGACCCATAACTGATGAACTTGTTTATGGCGGTATTTCCTGCGTTTTTTGGACGCTCACATTACAGACCACCTTCAAATATATATTGCTGACCTTGCAGGCCGATAATAAAGGCGAGGGTGGTATCTTTTCGCTCTATGCCTTAGTGTGGCGATATAGACATTGGCTGTATTTTCCGGCCATTGTTGGTGCTGGCACCTTGCTAGCAGATGGGATTATTACACCACCTATTTCTGTGGCCTCGGCCATTGAAGGCTTAAATGGGGTACATGGCTTAGAAGCCATTATTGTACCTGGCAATGCCTTAACCATTGGTATTGTTATCGGTATTATTTCCTTATTATTCTTCTTTCAACAATTTGGTACAAAGGTGGTGGGCAGTGCATTTGGGCCTATTATGTTGGTATGGTTTAGCATGATTATGTTTTGGGGCGTTATCCAAATCAGCCATTATACACCCATATTAGCAGCATTTAATCCCTATTATGCCATTCATTTATTGGTACATTACCCTAGTGGTTTTTGGTTATTAGGTGCGGTATTCCTTTGCACCACTGGTGCAGAAGCTTTGTATTCTGACCTGGGGCATTGTGGCAAAAAGAACATTCAAGTAAGTTGGATTTTTGTAAAAATAGCCTTGATAGCCAACTATTTTGGTCAGGCAGCATGGCTATTACACAGTGGTAAAACGCATTTAGATGGGTTAAATCCTTTCTACGAAATAATGCCACATTGGTTTTTATTACCGGGTATTGTCATTGCTACATTGGCTACTATTATTGCTAGTCAGGCATTAATTAGTGGCTCATTTACGTTAATCAGCGAAGCCGTAAGTATGAACTTTTGGCCACGTATTACCATAAAATACCCCACTAATATTCGTGGGCAAATTTACATTCCAAGCATCAACTGGATTTTATGGGCTGGTTGTGTGAGTATGATGTTATATTTTGGAGATTCGAGTAAAATGGAAGCAGCCTATGGTTTTTCTATTGTTGTAGCCATGCTAATGACTACCTGTTTAATGTTTTATTACATGAAGTTTGTGAAGAAATGGGCAGCTGCATTATTATTTGTAGTACTAGCTATATTTCTTGCCGTAGAAGTGTCTTTCTTTATAGCCAATGTAGCTAAAATAAAGCAACGTTGGATGTTCTTGATATTTGAAATAGCCTTGGTATTTATAATGTATATCTGGTATAGTGCTAGAAAAATTAACAATCGTTTTTTAGTATTTGAGAACATTCAGCCTTTTGTACCAGCATTAACTACGTTGAGCAACAATATTGCAGAGCCAAAATATGCTACGCATTTGGTGTATTTAACCAAGGCCAATAATAAAAAAGCAATTGAGAAAAGTATACTAGAATCGCTATTAAGTAAACGGCCAAAAAGAGCTGACGTGTATTGGTTATTGCATATAGACAGAACGGATGAACCTTACACTATGGAATACTCGGTAGAGGAAATTGAACACGATAAAATTATTCGTATAGATTTTAGGTTAGGCTTTAGAATACAGCCAAGAATCAATCTCTTCTTTAAAAAAGTATTAGAAGAAATGCTGGAACATCATGAACTACATGTAGACCCAAACACCAATGCCCTTGCTCTAAATAAACACAATATTATTGGCGATATTAGATATGTAATTATTCAACGTTTCTTATCAGTAGAAAATGAATTTTCATTTGGCGAAGGCTTTATATTAAACGCATATTTTAGCATCAATAATTTGGCTTTATCTGACAAAAAAGCCTTTGGCTTAGATGGTAGCGATACCGATATAGAGAAAACGCCATTAGTATTAACGCCATTACAAAATGTATCGCTTAAAAGGATAGTGCATTAAATAAAGAATAATTAAAAAATGGCTTGGTGTTGCAGCATAAAGCCATTTTTTGTAAATACTGTTTAATATATAGCTTGACAATCTAAATAGATAAAATACATGAAGCTAAAAACAAAACTTACCATTGGTATCGGTTTTCTGTTCATCGTCATATTAGTGTTCGGTATTTTGGGTATTGTATCTATTAATAAATTAAGTAGCGATGCTAATAAAATATTGACCAATAACTATGAAACATTAGTTTATAACAATAATATGTTGAAGGCTTTAGATGAGCTACCCGGTAGTAAAAGAGCAGTTGATGAATTTGAAAAAAATCTGACAAAGCAGGAGGAAAATATTACGGAATATGGTGAAGAAGATGCTACGAAATCGCTGCGTAAAAACTTTAACGAATTAAAGCTACAACCTAGAGACAGTAGTAACTACAGAGAAATAAGAGAAGCCATACAACATATCAATACTATTAACCAAAATGCTATTTTACGTAAGAACGATACGGCACAAAGTACTGCTAGTACGGCCATTTTTGGGCTAACCATTATCTTCTCAATTTTAACCATTATTGCTTTTACGTTAACCGTTAATTTCCCCGCTGTAATTTCTACACCCATTAAGGCTTTGGCACTAGGCATTAAAGAAATTGCCAACAAAAATTATGGTAACCGCATCCATTTAAAACAAGATGATGAGTTTGGTGATTTGGCAAATGCCTTCAACTCAATGGCTGAAAAGTTGGATGAATACGAGCATAGTAATTTGGCAAAAATAAAGATTGAAAAAAGCCGAATTGAAACGATTATTAACCAAATGAAGGATGGCATTATTGGTTTGGATGAAAAGAAAAATATCTTGTTTTTAAATGCCGTTTCTGAAAAAATGTTGGGCATAAAAGAGGAAGATATTATTGGGCAATATGCAGCAGATGTAGCACTGAAAAATGATTTGATGCGAACCTTATTGCAGGAAGATGACAATAAAGAACTGAAAATTTATGCAGACAATAAAGAGAATTATTTTAATAAAGATGTGCTAAAAGTGAGTAACGATAAACAACTAATTGGTGAAGTAATTATGCTTAGAAATGTCACACCATTTCATGAATTGAATGAAGCCAAAACTAATTTTATTGCCACTGTTTCTCATGAATTAAAAACCCCAATTGCATCTATAAAAATGAGCCTACAATTATTAGAAAACAAAAAAACTGGTGCTATTAATGATGACCAAAAGCAACTGATTGAAAGTATTAAAGATGATAGCAATAGACTGCTAAAAATTACTGGGGAGTTATTAAATTTATCGCAGGTAGAAACTGGTAATATTCAGTTGAGCTTACAACCTTGCGATGCTGATAGCATTGTACAATATGCTTTGGATGCAGTAAAAGTTCAAGCAGAGCAAAAGCAAATTATTATTAAAACTATTGCAGCACAAAATTTGCCCAAAGTAAAAGCGGACAAAGAAAAGTCTGCCTGGATTTTAATTAATTTGTTGACTAACGCTATTAAATATTCTAGTGAAAAAAGTACCATTACAATCACTATTGAGCAACAAAAGAAACAGGTATTATTTGCTGTAAAAGATAACGGCAAAGGTATAGAAGCTAAGTATTTACCTAAGATTTTTGATCGCTATTTTCAAGTGCCAGGCAGCAGCAAAACCGGTACTGGCTTGGGTTTAGCTATAAGTAAAGAGTTTATAGAAGCACAAGGTGGCCATATTGATGTTTATAGTGAATTTGGTTCAGGTTGTAAGTTTTATTTTACATTATCTACATAAAAAAGCCCTGACTTTCAGGGCTAAATCATATTCAAATTACTTCAATTATCGGTTAATTGCCATACACACTTAAAAATTTAATACGCATAATTTTTAACTGTTCCCAAGTGTAATTATTATCGCTCAACTCTTTTTGTGCCACATCCAACGATGATGTTTGGCAACCTTTAAAATACTCAATAATATCTTCTTGATCATATTCATCCAGCCAATCATCAATGGCATAATCAAGGTTTAATTTAGTGCCACTTGCAGCAATGGTTTCCATCTCTTCTAATAACTCGTTTAACTGTAACCCTTTATTTTTAGAGATGGTTTCTAATGGTATTTTTTTATCTACATTTTGAATGATATAAATTTTGTTACTCCCCTTATTGGCAACGCTTTTCATCACAAAATCATCGGGCTTTTCTATATCATTTTCGGCTACATATTTGCCTATTAACTCAACAAATGGTTTGCCGTATTTAATGGCTTTACCCTTGCTTACGCCTTGGCATTTTTCCAATTCCTCTAAGGTTGTAGGATATAGCGTACACATGTCTTGCAGCGAATTTTCCAAAAAAATGACAAATGGCGGCAAACTTTTTTTCTTACCCTCTTTTTGTCGCAACTCTTTTAGCATTTCTAACAACTTGTCATCTATGGCACTAACTGGTTCAGCATGTGGTGCTGTTTCATGATCATCGTCATCGCTTTCGCCTTCTTCAAAAATATGGTTCAGTACAATTTTGAATGAGCTTGGTTTTTTTAGGAATTGTTCTCCCTTTTCAGTCAGCTTTAGCAACCCGTATTCTTCAATATCCTTTTTTATTAAATTCTCTAACAACATTTGTCTTACAAGGCTGTGCCACAAATGGCTTTCTTTATCTTTTCCAATACCAAAAACGGGTAATTTTTCGTGGCGGTACATGGTAATTTGCGGCGTTAATTTGCCTAGCAAAACATTCACCGTGTAGTCAGTTGTAAAGCGTTCGTCCAAGGCTTTCACAACCTTTATCACTTTTGTTACTTCATCTTTAGCTTCAAATTTTTCTTTAGGATGGGTGCAGTTATCACAGTTGCCACAATTTTCGTTTTCCCAATTTTCACCAAAATAATGCAATAAAATTTTACGTCTGCAAACACTACTTTCTGCGTATGCAACGGTTTCATCTATTAATTGTGCCCCTACTTCTCGTTCACTTAAAGGCTTGTCACGCATTAAATGTTCAAGCTTCGATACATCTTTATGTGAGTAGTATAAAACGCAAATTCCTTCTAAGCCATCACGACCACCTCGACCAGTTTCTTGATAATAATTTTCAATAGATTTTGGTATGTTGTAATGGATTACAAAACGAATGTCTGGCTTATCAATACCCATCCCAAACGCAATGGTAGCAACAATTACCTGCACATCTTCGTTTAAAAATTGGTCTTGTCTCGTGGCTCGTAATTTCTGATCTAACCCAGCATGATACGCAACAGCTTTTATATTATTTGCCATTAAAACCTCCGCTAATTCCTCTGTAGTTTTTCTGTTTAGCGTATAGATAATACCGCTTTTGCCTTTGTGATGCGATATAAATTTGGTGATGCTTTTTATTGTTTGCTCTTTGGTTATTTTAGGCTGTATTTCGTAAAATAAATTGGCTCTATTAAATGATGATATAAAAATATTTGGGTTACGAAGTCCGAGATTTTTTACAATATCGCTTTGTACTTTTGGTGTGGCTGTTGCGGTTAAAGCAATTACTGGAACTTCGGTGTTTACAATGTCCATCATTTCTCGCAAACGCCTATATTCTGGCCTAAAATCATGGCCCCACTCACTAATGCAATGAGCTTCATCAACCGCAAAAAAAGAAATCTTTAAATCTCTAAAAAAATCAAGGTTTTCTTGCTTGGTTAATGTTTCTGGGGCAACGTATAGTAGTTTGGTTTTGCCAGCTATTAAATCTTCTTTAACAGCAGTTACTTGCCCTTTATTTAACGATGAATTTAAAAAGTGAGCAATATTATCTTGTTCGCTGTAACCCCTTACCAAATCAACTTGGTTTTTCATTAACGCAATTAGTGGCGATACAATAATTGCACAACCTGGCAGTAATAAAGCTGGTAATTGGTAGCACAAACTTTTACCACCACCGGTGGGCATAATTACAAATGTATCGTGACCAGCCAATAGGCTATTAATGCTTTTTTCTTGTGTGCCCTTAAATTCTGTAAAGCCAAAATATTTTTTTAACCCTGCGTAAATGTCCAGATCCGATCCATCGCTATTGGTAAGCTTGGTTATAACAATGTCTTCGGCTGCTATTTGTATAGGTGCTTTACGGGCTTTTTTTACGATTGGTACAGTTGGTTTTCGAGTAGTTATTGCCATAGTAATTCTCAATTTCCATGTTGGTTCATGGGTTCTTACAAAGTCAAAAGTTACGGCTTTTTAGTAGAAATTGTAATGCTAGTTTATAAAATCTCATTTATTGTTTCAACGACGCTTTCTTTTTTTGAAAGGGTAGCGAAGTTATTGGTTTGCTACTGCAATTGCAAGGCTTGCTTGTTAAAAATTGATGGGAAAATTTTAAGCTAAACATGACTAACAAGCGTTAGTTTGTACATTTGTTATTTTAAAATTTAAAAAAGTACAAAGATGGGTAACACATTACTAAGCAAATTGGCAGCATCGCAACAAGGGTCCGAAATTGTAAAATTGGGTAATGCCATTAGCGAAAGAATTAGAAACGGCGAAAAAATTTATAACTATACCATTGGCGATTTTGACCCTTCAATTTTTCCAATACCAAAGGCTTTTGAAGACGCTATTATAGAAGCCTATAAAAATCACCATACTAATTACCCTGCAGCGGATGGTATTTTAGAATTAAGGCAAAGTGTTAGTCACTTTTTAAAAGAGTGGGAAGGACTAGATTATGCACCCAACGAAATACAAATTGCTGCTGGTGGCAGACCATTGATTTATACTATTTTTAAAATAATTGTTGATAAAGGGGATAAGGTTATCTACGCGGCCCCGTCTTGGAACAATAACCACTATACTAATATGAACGAGGCAGAACATTGCTTAATTGAAGCCACGTTAGAAAATAATTTTATGCCTACGGCAAATGATATAGCCAAAAACATAAAAGGCGCTACCTTAGTTTGCCTTTGTACGCCGCAAAACCCTACTGGCACTACGTTACAGAAAGATGTACTAGAAGAAATTTGTGATTTAATTATTGCTGAAAATGCAAGCCGAGGCGATGCAGAAAAGAAGTGTTATCTAATGTTTGATCAGATGTATTGGACACTTACCTACGGCACAACACAACATTATAACCCTGTTAGCTTACGCCCCAAAATGAAAGATTATACTGTTTTTGTTGATGGTATTTCTAAAGTGTTGGCAGCAACTGGTGTTAGGGTTGGTTGGGCTTTTGGCCCAGCAGAAATTATTGCAAAAGTGAAAGCCATACTTAGCCAAATTGGTGCTTGGGCACCAATGGCAGAACAAAAAGCATTAGCAAAATATTTACTGCAAACAGATAATATTCAACAATATCTTATTCATTTTAAAGCCGAAATGGAAAATCGTTTGGTAAGCATTTATAATGGTTTTATTGCTCTAAAAGTAAAAGGATTTTTGGTAGATGCTGTGGTACCGCAAGCTGCCATTTACCTAACTGTTCAAATAAATTTGCGAGGCAAAAAAACTGCCACTAACATTCAGCTTATTACTCAAGCAGATGTAACAGAATATATTTTATCCGAAGCCAAATTGGCTATAGTGCCTTTTACGGCTTTTGGTGCTACCGCAGAAAGTAACTGGTATCGCCTAAGTGTTGGTACTTGCAAAAAAGAGGACTTACCAGATATGTTTACTAAATTAGAAATGGCGTTATCTAAATTGGTGTAAGAAATTATTCCAAGCTATTTTGAAAATAATTTTTAAACCAAGCAGGTTTTTTTATTAATTGTCGTCTATTTATTAGTAGCTCGGGCGGTAAAATAAATTACTATTATATCTGAGCTTGCTGGTATTAAGCCTTTAATTCCATTTACGGTCATTTAGCCAAATCCTAACGCTTGCCAATTATGAAAAAGATTACACTAACCATAAGCAGTATTTGTATTGCAGTGTTTCTTATTATAAGTTGTTCTAAAAATGACGCTGTTATTAGCAATGCATTTGCTGCTATAGAACAAACATTTGGCACTAATATAAATCTTAATAGTTTAGCTAATTATGCTAATCAGGGTAAGCCAAATTATATTGTTAAAGATAATACTGGTACAAATACAATATCTGATGCTAAAGCAACATTGGGCAGGGTGCTTTTTTACGATAAGAATTTAAGTATAGATAACACTATTTCTTGCGCAAGCTGCCACAAACAAGCTTTCGCATTTGGCGATACGGCTGTAGCAAGCAAGGGGGTAGCTGGTGGCTTTACTGCTAGGCACTCCATGCGACTGGTTAATGCAAGATATTCAGTAGAAAGCAAATTTTTTTGGGATGAAAGAGCAGCTTCATTAGAACTGCAAACCACCATGCCAATACAAGATCATGCAGAAATGGGGTTTAGTGGTTTAAATAATAGGCCAACAATAACTACTTTATTGGGCAAATTGCAAAGTATAAACTACTATAACGAGCTTTTTAAATTTACCTACGGCGATATTATCGTAACAGAAATACGCTTACAAGAATGTTTATCGCAATTTGTACGTAGCATCCAATCATTTGATAGTAAGTATGATATTGGTAAGGCACAGGTAAACAATGATGCCCAAAATTTCCCCAATTTCTCTACTTTAGAAAATGCTGGTAAGCAACTCTTTATTACCAACCCAAATTTTGATGTGAATGGTAGTAGAATTAGTGGTGGCTTAGGTTGCAACAGATGCCATAATGCACCAGAATTTGATATAGACCCAAACAGTAAAAACAATGGTATTATTGGTAAAATTGGAAATATTGGCATTGACATAACTGTAACAAAAGCACCAACTTTAAGAGACGTAATAAATGGTGCTGGTGTGGAAAATGGTCCATTAATGCACACGGGAAATTTGGCTACCATACAAAATGCAATTGGGCATTACGGTACCATTAACATTGCTAACGGTAATACTAATTTAGACCCTAGGCTTGTAATAAATGGTCAGGGTCAAAAATTAAATTTAACAGCTCAAGATGTTAATAGCTTAATTGCTTTTATGAAAACGCTTAGCGGCAATAATATTTATACAGATAGTAAATGGAGTAACCCTTTTAAATAGTGCAAAAACCTAAAACAAATGGTACACCAACCAGCTCATACTATAAGCCAAAACTGTCATATAAATAAACTGAATGGTTGGCCATTTCCAGCTTTTAGTTTCTCGTTTTACTACCGCCAAAGTGCTCATACATTGCATGGCTAACACATAAAAAACCATTAGCGATAAAGCTGCTGGCAATGTATAAACCTTAGTGCCGTTTGCATGTGTGGCGGCTTGCATTTTTTCTCTTAAAGAGGTACTGTTATCATCCTCCTCAACACTATATAAAGTGGCCATTGTGCCAACAAAAACTTCTCTTGCTGCAAAGGATGTAATCAAAGCAATGCCAATCTTCCAATCGTAACCCAAAGGCTCTATAATTGGCTCAATACTTTTACCTAAAATACCTGCGTACGAAGCTTGTAGTTTTTCTGATGATAATTGCTTTTGCAATACCAGTTTTTGCTGCGGCTGTTGCTGAATTAATGTAGCATATTTTGCCTTTATGGCTTGTATTTTATCGCTTGGGCCAAAAGCACTTAAAAACCAAAGTAGCAAGCTGATAATCATTATTACTTTACCAGCATCAGTTACAAAAATCCGAGCTTTTTCTACCATGGTAATGCCAGCGTTTTTCCAGCGAGGGCTTCTATAAACAGGTAGTTCTAATATAAAAAAACTCTTCTCTTTTATATGGATAAACCATTTGGCAACATAGCTAACAATGAGTGCCATAAAGGTTCCTAGAAAATATAAGCCCATCATTACCAAGCCTTGTAAACTTAAAAAACCGAAGTAATATTTGTTATCAATTACTAAGGCAATTAAAATGGTATACACGGGTAATCTAGCGCTGCAACTCATTAATGGTGTAACCAAAATAGTTAGTAACCGCTCCTTTTTATTTTCAATATTACGGGTACTCATAATGGCTGGCACAGCACAAGCAAACCCACTAATCATAGGCATGACGCTTTTGCCATTTAGCCCCACTTTACGCATTAATTTATCGCTTAAAAAACTAATACGAGCCATGTAACCAGTGTCTTCTAGCAAAGTTATTAGTCCGAATAAAATCATTATTTGTGGTACAAATAAAATGATACCACTTAGCCCCGCTACAAATCCATTTACTAACAAATCGCTCCACCAAGCTTGTGGTAAATTATTGTTAAGCCAAGAACTTAGTTGTTGAAACGACCACTCAATACCATCCATAGGAAAACGGGCCAACCAAAAAATACTTTGGAACAATAAAAACAACACCGATAAAAGAATAACAGAACCCCATGTGCGGTGCAATAAAATATTGTCTAGCTTTTCGGTAAATAATTTTTTCTCTAATGGGTCAGGCTCAATAACGTTTTGCTGCATTATGGTTTTAATGCGTTGGTAACGTTGCATTATTTCCTCTGCCTGCGTTTTTGTGGGATTAAATTTATTATCAATTTCAATCTGCTGAATATTGTGTTGCAACTCTGTGCTTAATGGAAAATTTTCATGATTTATTAGGTAGTGGATAGCCGCATAATCGCTTAACTGCGGCTGTATTTTTTGTAACGCTTCTATGGAAGAAGCAGCTAGATTTTTACTATTGATAAAATCTCGTGGTTGTAATTTATTGATTGATTTACCAACTAAGGCCAACGCTTTTCTCAACTCAACCAAGCCTTTGTTTTTACGGGGGTTTACTAACACAATTGGCACCCCCAATTCCATTTCTAAACCACTAATATTAATTTGAATGTCTTTTTTTTCGGCCAAATCGTTCATGGTCAAAGCCACTACAATGGGTAGTTTTAAATCAATTATTTGGCTACAAAAAAGAAGGTTGCGTTTAAGATTACTCGCATCTGCCACAAGTAATACCACATTTGGTTTCACCTCGTCTGCATCCATCAAAACCTTATAACTAACCCATTCATCGGCACGTCTTGGGTACAAACTGTAAGTGCCGGGCAAATCAATTAATTCGGCTTGTGTATTATCTTCTAAAACAATATGCCCAGTTTTTTTATCAACCGTAACTCCCGGAAAATTTCCAACTTTTTGGTTAAGTCCCGTTAACGCATTAAACAACGACGTTTTGCCGCTATTTGGGTTACCTACTAATGCTATATAAAGTTTGCTGTTAGTCAAAATAATGTTGGTAAAAGTAAATGGACGCAAAAGTAGGCGGTTACGATATGTGGAAGAGAAAATGCCGCATCCGATATATTATAACCGCTGACTAAATTCTTTGCTATATTGATTATGCTGTTCATATAAAATTATCCTTTTAAATCGGCATCATTAGTTCAATCATCATTTCTATTCATCGCATCCATATTTTTACAGACAATTTTTTTTATGACTACCACACTTTGCTTTGACTTTGGAAATACCCGACTAAAATGTGCTGTTTTTATTGATGGGAAATTACAAGAGTTAGTTGTTTTAAACGATGCCAGCGAACTATCCATTCAAACTATTTTACAACAATATCAACCACAAAGAAGTATCTTATCTTCTGTAATAAAACACGATGAACATATAGAATACTTATTGGCAAACGCTACCCATTTTCACAAACTAAATCATACTAGTAAACTACCCATTACAACACCCGTTGGTAAGCCTGAAACCATTGGTGCAGACAGATTAGCGTTATGCTCTGCTGCTGTGCATTTACACCCAAACCAACACAATTTAACCATCGGGTTGGGTAGTTGCATCACCTATAATTTTACTAATAAATTCCACCAGTTTTTAGGGGGTAGTATTTCGCCAGGGTTGCACATGCGTTTCCGTGCCATGCACGAGTATACAGCAATGTTGCCATTGGTAAAAGCAGACCATAATTTTCCGCTAGTTGGATACGACACTAAAACAAATTTGCAGAGCGGAGTGATACTTGGTATGGCCAAAGAAATTGATGGGATAATTGAAGCGTATAAAGAAAAATATAAACATCTTAACGTACAATTAACCGGTGGTGATATGGACTTTTTTATTCCACATCTTAAAAACAAGATATTTGCCGATGCCAATTTGTTGTACACAGGTTTGTATGCCATTAGCGAAGCAAATTAGGATTTAGAAGTTAAGAGTTAGAAGTAATAAGAACCGATAATATCTATTTCCGATCATTTGTAAAATTCAATTTTTAATTTGTGTAGTACGTGTAATTGGTTTTAAAATTAGTGTCGCAAAAATGAAAACATATTTACCCTTAATTCTGCTCTGCTCTCTTTCCTTTTTTGCGTGTGAAAATGACGTGCAGGAGGTAAAAGATTTGGGCAAACACAATCCCGGTATTGAAGAAGGGAAAAATATTGAAAGCTATTTAAGCAACGATGGTAGAGTAAAAGCCAAACTAACTGCGCCAGCATTATTACGTTATCAAAACGATAGTGGCAAAACTGAATTTCCTAAAAGTTTACATGTAGATTTTTATGATACATTGGCAACCGTTGAAAGCCAATTAAATGCCAAATACGGCAAATATTTAGAAAATGATAACAAAGTTTTTTTAAGAGATAGTGTGATAGTTTTTAACAGAAATAGAGACACGATGTGGTGCGAAGAATTGTGGTGGAACCAACAAACTGGTACATTTTATACCGATAAACCAGCTACGATAGCTAAGTATAAACAACAAAAAACAACTGGCCAAGCTGGCTTAGTGGCCGATCAAAATTTTAAATGGTTTACACTTAATAAAGTTGGCAATGTAAACACTGGGAAGGACAATTTTATTAAGGTGCCAGATAGTAGTTATTAGGTTATCACAACAGGACATGGAAGTAATATATTAATTCCCTCTTTGCTTCTTTGCTCTGTGTTTCATTATCTCTAAAACGTAACCCCCAACTTTTTCTGCAACTTTTTATAGTATGGGCAAATAGTTGTTAGCCCACATTTATCGCATTTTGGGCTACGGGCCACGCAAGTATAACGACCATGTAAAATCAACCAATGGTGAGCTTTGTGTACCAAAACCGTAGGAATATATTTTATCAATTGTTTCTCAGCGGCCAATGGTGTTGTGGCTTTGGTGGTTAATCCCAACCTAGCACTTACCCTAAACACATGCGTATCTACCGCCATATTTGGCTGTTCGTCAATAACGCTAGTAACCACATTCGCTGTTTTTCTGCCAACACCTGGTAATTGTACTAATTCATCAACCGTCATCGGTACTTCTCCATTAAATTTATCCAGCAACATATTAGCAGTGCCAATTAAATGCTTGGTTTTATTGTTAGGGTACGAGATGCTTCTAATTAGTGGAAATAATTCTTCAAAAGTGGCTTTTGCCATTTCTACTGGCGTAGGATATTTTGCAAAAATGGCAGGCGTAGTAAGATTTACTCTAACATCGGTGCATTGTGCCGATAAAATAACAGCCACCAATAATTGAAACGTATTATCGTACAACAACTCTGTCTCTGGGTTGGCAACTGCCGTTTCAAAATAATCAAGAACGGTTTGGTAGCGTTGTTTTTTGGTCATTTTAGGGGGCGTTGTTCGCAAGTTTAAAATACGGTCAACGGTTAACCCGTCGACAGTCGACCGATTAAATTGTCATCATTTCTTTTTCCTTGCTTGCCAAGTGTTTTTCAACCAACGCAATAAATTTATCGGTTAAATTTTGTGCTGTGTTTTCGGCATCTTTTGCAGCATCTTCACTTAACCCGTCTTTTTGTAATTTCTTAAATTGTTCAATAGCATCTCTGCGGATATTTCTAATGGCAACTTTGCCTTGTTCGCCTTCGGCAGTAGCTTTTTTAAACAGTTCTTTACGCCTTTCTTCGGTTAATGGCGGCATAAATAAACGTATTTGCACACCATCATTTTGCGGCGTTACACCAATATTTGCACCCATTATTGCCCTATCAATTTTTGCCAACATGGGTTTTTCCCAAGGCTGAATGGTTAATGTTCTGGCATCTTGCACCGTCACATTTGCTACTTGATTAATTAATGTTGGTGCACCATAATATTCAACAGTAATTCCATCTAACATACTTGGCGAAGCCTTGCCAGCACGTACTTTTACCAATTCTGCCTCTAAATGCGTAATGGCTTTTTGCATACTCTCTTCAGCATCGTCTAATATTAAATCTACCTCTTCTTGCATGATTTTTTATTTTGTAGTGAGGGCGAAATTAAGGAAAGGAAAGGAATTTTTTATATTGATGGAAACGCTATTATATTAGAGATCGCTGTGTAAAACAGATTTTTTATTGATGTAAAGTCTTAATTTCACAACATCTTTTTTAAATGAAAGTTATGCAAGTTGAAAATATAAAATACACGCTATTAGACAAGCTTATTTCTGTAAGCGATGTTGGCTTGCTTACTAAAATAAACGACTTAATAAACTCGGTTGATTTAAATAAATCTGTATTTGTTGTTAGCGAAAAACAACATGCTATGCTTGCACAAAGTGCCGACGATATTGCAACTGGCAGCCTAATTACAAACGAAGCATTAAACCTTGCAGAAGACAAATGGTTAAAAGCGTAGTTTGGACAAATACAGCGCAGAAGGCAAGGCGGGACATTCTTGAATATTGGTATCACCACAATAAATCCAAAGAATATCCGTAAAAATTATCAAAATTATTTAAAGAGAAAATTAATTTGCTGCAAACGCAATATTACTTGGGTAAACCCACCGATGTTAAAGACGTTAGGGTTAGTTTGGTAAGTCATTTTTCCATCTTTTTCAGGGTTACAGCTACCCAAATAATTATTGTAGGATTGTGGGATAATCGTAGAAACCCAGATGATTTACATAAAAATTTAGAGATGTAGCATTGGTGGTTAAAAAGTAGAATCGCAATTGTTTCTTAAATAAAAAATAACTGCACCGTACAATACTCAACTAAGCTATTTTTGAACACATGTGGATGATTTGCAAAAAAGAATGGCAGCAGTTTTTCGGCAGCTTAACCGGCTACTTAGCCATTATTGTTTTCTTATTGCTAAA
>JAYVNQ010000265.1:0-9928 GCA_043758365.1 Chitinophagales bacterium | reverse complement strand
AAACGGTAACAATATAAATGTGAGAATGCGATAGATTTTTAACCCAGCCATACTTGTGTTTTAAGGGTTGCAAGATGGGGTTATTTTATTAAATAGCGAATAGAGAAAATAGTAATGCGCATAACACTAGTTTGTGCGGATTCAAAAGGCATCTAATTGGGTTTATAAAAATTTTACCGAAAATAAAATCAGTAAAGATCCATACAAATCCAGATCACGCTTATCAAAATATCCATTTACACATACGAGAAAAAGCTTTGCCCAATCATGTTGCTAAACTCGCCAAGTTCAGTCTTAATATCAGCTAAAAACTCTTGAAGGTTATCTTTATTTAGAGTATTAAAATCAGTGTATTCAACCTTGCTCAATAGCCTGCCAAAGCGTTTTATAATGGCATCTTTATCTTCAGTATTATTCTCTTGTAACACATCTGCCAAATACTTCGAAGTACGGCTAAGCGAATACATAACACTTCTAGTAAACTCTTTGTTAAATACTACTTGATGCAATGCATTCTCGTTGTGGGCACTGCTTCTATAAGTTTTTAAATGCAGCTCGTAGCCAGATAAAGCCAACAACATTGGTCTCCATTGTAAAATATCTTTTTCTTCGTCTAACTTATAATCTATAAAACTGAAAAACTTATCTACCACTTCAATAGTTATAAAACAGCGTTCAATATATCTACCTAAATTCATAAAGCTCCAACCCAAACCACGAGGCATAGTGGTATCTGTAACACCATTATATAAAATACTTTCTTTACTAAAATTATTAACCAGTTCGTGGGCTTCGTAACCCTTTAATTTATCTTCTAAATTGGGTACGTTAATGGAGTGATACATACCATTTACTTGCTCCCACACTTCTTTGGTAATATTATCTTGAATGGCACGAGCATTTTCTCTTGCCTTACTCAATACCATTTTTAAAGACCCCGGATTTCCAGAGTTAAACAATAGCTCAGTTAAAGCTACCTCGGTATTGTATTTCATGGCTTCAATAGCTGCATCATCTCGGTTAGAAAATATCTGCAAAATATGCTGCCAGCTAAGGTTGTTGGTAACGCCTTTATCAAACATTAAAATATAATTGGTCATGGTGCATCGCAACAAGCCATCTGCACGTTCCATGTAGCGATTTGTCCAAAATAATGAGTCTGCAATTCTACTAAGCATAAATTCGTATATTTTTATTGGGTTCACGCAAAGCACACAAGGAAGGTAAAGTGAACCAAGGTTATTATTGTTGTATAAGCGTTATCTAAAAACTAAATAGTGTTTTTTAATCCTAGAAATCCAAATAATCATTCTCAATCACGGTTCAGACAATTATTATTCAATCACCCAAGTATCTTTACTACCGCCACCTTGCGATGAGTTTACTACCAAACTACCTTCTCGTAAAGCCACACGGGTTAAGCCACCAGGTACAATTTGCACACCCTCAGGGCCACACAAAGCATAAGGCCGTAAGTCCACATGACGCGGTACAAATTTGCCATCAATAAAGCAAGGCACAGTTGATAGTTTAATAATTGGCTGCGCAATAAAACCTCGAGGGTCTGCTTCTACAGCTACAATAAAATCTGCAATTTCTTTTTCAGTGGCACTATTGCCCATCAACATGCCATAACCGCCAGATTGATTAGTACGTTTCATTACCATGTTGGTAATATTTTCAAACACATATTTTCTTATTGTATCATCACCCAATTCGTAGGTAGGTACGTTTGGTAAAATAGGCTCTTCGTTTAAGTAATATTTTATCATAGCTGGTACATAACAATACACAGCTTTATCATCCGCTACACCATTACCTAAAGCATTTACAATGGCTACATTACCTTTTCTATAAGCACTTATTAAGCCTGGTACGCCTAATAAACTATCTTTTCTAAACACCATTGGATCTAAAAATTCATCATCAACCCTACGGTAAATAACATGCACTTGTTTAAGTCCATTGGTAGTTTTTGTATAAACTTTATAATTCTCAACTATTAAATCTCTGCCTTCTACCAAATCTATACCCATGCTTCTTGCCAAAAATGTGTGCTCGTAATATGCCGAATTAAACACACCTGGCGTAAGTAATACCACATTGGGGTTGCTTAGTTGACTAGGTGCTAATTGTAATAAAATTTGATGCAACATTAATGGGTAATTGCTCACCATTTTGGCTTTGCTGCTGTACAATAAATCTGGGAACAACCGCTTGGTAACTTCTCGGTTTTCAAGCATATAACTTACACCACTTGGTGTACGTAAATTATCTTCTAAAATGTAAAATGTACCATCATCACCACGTATTAAATCTATACCACTTATATGCACATAAATATCGTGTGGTACTTTTATGCCCATTACTTCACGGGTAAAATGTGGGCAGCTTTCAACCAATTCTCGGGGAACAATGCCATCGTTTAAAATGTTCTGCTCGTTGTAAACATCTTTTAAAAACATATTCAATGCTTTTAGGCGTTGCTTAATGCCTTTTTCTACATGATTCCATTCGGCAGAAGTGATGATACGTGGAATAATATCGAAAGGGAAGATGCGTTCGATACCTGCATTATCGCTATAAACCGTAAACGTAATACCTTGATTCATAAACAAGTCGCTGGCCAATTTATCTTTTTGGTGCAAGGCATCAACGGGTAAATGCTGCAAAGCCTCGAACACTTTAGTGTACTGCTCACGTATGGATGAACCGGTATTCATCTCATCCCAAATACCAGGTTGGGTTATGTATTTTTGCCACAATTCAGCACTGTTCATCATAAATAAGCAAAGATTTGATACGGTAAATAAGGTTAAAATGCCAATGAATATAGCAGTAGTAGTTAGTGGTTGTAATATAGGTATAAAAATGATTGAGCTGAATTAGGGCAAAGATTTTTTTCATCTTTTCTGTAAATGCTTATCCAATGTTTTATAAAATAAAATGCCCATTAGCAAATGCTAATGGGCATTTTAGAAAATTATTTTATCACTATTCTTTTGTAGTTGGTGACAACTTAATCTGTAATTCCACTAATTGTTTATCATCTATGCTGCTTGGTGCATCCAGCATTACATCTCTACCACTATTGTTTTTAGGAAAAGCAATAAAGTCACGGATACTTTCGCTACCACCAAGTATGGCACACAATCTATCAAACCCAAAAGCTAAACCGCCATGTGGTGGTGCACCATATTCAAACGCACCTAGTAAAAAACCGAATTTATGGTTGGCTTCTTCTTCAGTCATACCAAGGGCTGCAAACATTTTCTCTTGCAACGCACGTTGAAAAATACGAATAGAACCGCCGCCAATTTCGTTGCCATTTAATACTAAATCGTAAGCATTGGCTTTAATATTACTGTAAGGATGTTCAAGATATTTTGCAGCATCTTCAATTACAGGATTGTTATTAATCATCACCTCAATATGATCGGGTTTTGGTGATGTAAATGGATGGTGACGAGCTACCCAACGGTTCTCTTCTTCAGCATATTCAAACAATGGAAAATCCAACACCCACAACAATTTAAACTCAGTGTTTTTACGTAAACCAAGGCGGGTTGCCATTTCCATACGCAAATCGCTGGTTGCTTTTCTGGTACGTTCTTCAGCACCTGCAAGTATCAAAATCAAGTCTCCAGCTTCTGCATTAGTTGCCGCTGCAATGGCTTTCAGTTTGTCTTCACTATAAAATTTATCTACACTGCTTTTAAAGGTGCCATCAGCATTACACTTAATAAATACCAAGCCTTTCATGCCTATTTGTGGGCGTTTTACCCATTCAACTAATTCATCGGTTTGCTTACGAGTGTATTCACTACAACCCTTTGCAGCAATTGCTAATACGGTTTCGGCATCGTCAAGTACACCAAAGCCTGCGTCGCTTATTAAGTGGCTAATATTTTCTTTTGTAGGAAAAGTATGTTGAGGGAATTTTAGGTTACAGATTTTCATTTCGAAACGAATATCTGGCTTATCGTTACCATACGTCCACATGGCTTCTTCCCAAGTTGTGCGTTGCACTATTTCGGTGTAATCAATACCTTTTACATCTTTAAAAATTCGTTTTACCAAACCTTCAAACATTTGCAAAATATCTTCTTGTTCTACAAAAGCCATTTCGCAATCTATTTGTGTAAATTCTGGTTGACGGTCGGCTCTTAAATCCTCATCTCTAAAGCATTTTACTATTTGGTAATAACGGTCGTAACCACTTACCATCAACAATTGTTTAAAGGTTTGTGGACTTTGTGGCAATGCATAAAATTGACCACCATTCATGCGGCTTGGCACCACAAAATCTCTGGCACCTTCTGGTGTAGACTTTATTAAAAAAGGGGTTTCAATATCCATAAAATTATTTTCGTGCAAATAATTTCTGGTACTTCTACCTACAGCATATCGTAATTCTAAATTCTTTTTTACAGCGTTACGTCTTAAATCCAAGTAACGGTATTTCATGCGTAATTCATCACCACCATCAGTATCATCTTGAATGGTAAATGGTGGCACTTCGCTTTTGTTTAATATCTTAAAACTTGTAATACCAATTTCCACATCACCAGTAGATATATTCGCATTTTTATTGCTGCGTTCGTTTACTTTTCCAGTTGCTTGCAACACAAATTCACGCCCCAAAGGATTGGCATCTAATTGACTATTCAATGCTTCGCTAAATAATAATTGTGTAATACCATAACGATCACGTAAATCCACAAAAGTGATTGCGCCAAATTTGCGTACGGTTTGTACCCAACCAGCTAAAGTGATAATTTGATTAGTGTGTTCTATCCTCAATTCACCACAGGTATGCGTTCTATACATTATCTCAACAATTTTGAGCGGCAAATATAATGGGTTAAGTGTAGGCTATTTGCAAATGAAGAGATGGAGAAATAACCAAATCTATTATCAAGTTATGAATTTAAGGTTAATTGATTTTTATACTATACTTTTTTTATACATTTGAACATATAAAAATACTACTATGAGAAAAGTTGCATCTGTCTTATTTCTGTTATTATTTGTTGGCATTTTGCATGCTCAGACTGTGAAATTTAGAGACATAACATTAGACGAGGCTTGTCAAATTGCAAAGAAAGAGAATAAAATAGTAATGGTGGTAATTGAAAGCCCAAAATGTGTACAATGCAATGATGTTGCTATGCAAGGATTATCTGGTAGCGTGATAAAAAGAAACACTGACAATACTTGTGTTATTATTAAACGTACTGAAGTGCCGAAAGAACTTACAAGCACCGACAATTTGTTTGATATACAAACCATAGACTTTGGCATTATTTACTTAGATAGCGACAAGAATATTTTAAATATTCAAAAAAATAGTAGCTCTGGCTATTCCTCTTACTTAGACCAAATTGAGAAAGCTATTACTGAAAAAGAAGCTGCTGGTACTGGGCTTGCTAAATTAAAAAAGGATTATTACAACAATGTTTCTGGGTTTTTAACTTCAAAAAAGCTCATCGATAAAATAAGATTGATGCAACTTGAACCATCAGAAACTTTACTAGATGATTTTGCACAAAAAATACCCCAAGACTCTCTTGAATCCATCAACTTTTTACAGTATCTTATTAGTTGTGCCCCATTATATAATTCAAATGCTTACAAAATATTGTTTAAAAATTCTGATACTTACAATATGGCTTGGTATAGAATGAACTTAAATGAACGTAGGGATATTAATAATCGGACGAATCAAAAATCGATTAATAAAGCTATTAAAAATAAAGATGCTTCTTATGCCTATGCTGTAGCTAATAGTGTTAGAAATCAATATCAAGGTTCTAGTAGTGAAGTTATGCAGAGAAATTATCAAAGAATAATGTTAGACTATTACAAGGGTGTTAAGGATAGTAGTTTGTATATACGTACGGCAATCTCTTTTGCTAATGAATATTATATGTATGCAAATGTAGATTCTATCACTAAACTCGATTCTAGTAACAGAGATAAAATATCTGCAAATTCACAAGCATCTTTGCCACCTGAAATTCAAGCTGCTATTAAAAAAGGGTTAATAAAAAATAATATAACCGGAAACATTATTTCTAAAAGTGTATCATCTACAAACAATTTATCGCCAGTTGCACAGTATTATAACAATAGCCTAAATGACATAGCTTGGACAGTTTATACGTTTACTAAAGATGTTATTTTACTCAACAAAGCATTACTTCTAGCCAAAAAAGCCAATGAATTTTTAGAATCTGCTGAAGCAATGGATACTTATGCACGGCTTTTATATAAAACTGGTAATAAATCGGCTGCAATAAACTGGCAGGAAAAAGTAATTACTTACGAAAAACAAAGGGGTTTAATGACTACTAATGAATATGAGAAAGTATTAGGAAAAATGAAAGCAAACGAAATTTCGATTGACAATTATTGATTTACACACTTTACAAAATATTACCTCTTTATTAATAAAATATTTTATTTCCCAGTATTCCAATCTTTACCAAACACACGTTGTAAAGTAGTAGATGTTCTTGCAGCGGCATTGCTACGAATATTCACTTCCTGTTCTTCAATTTTCTTAAACATTTGGTTGGTAATCATAATTGCCAAAATGTTATCTAAGCCCAAATTAAGTTTGGCTTTATTACCCATAATAGCTTTTACTGGTGCTACTATTTTATCCCACTCTTGGGCTATTTTATAATCGTTTAAAGCGGTACGCATAATTGGTGCAACGGCATTTCGCAATGTGTCACCAACGCTTCTACGTAAATAATCTGTGGCAGATGTGCCGCCATTTTTTACAATGCTTATGGCATCTCTAATGGTTATTTGTTTAATGCCATTTACAAATATTGGTGCCGACCTTGTAACGGTTTCGGTTGCTGCATTATCTAGCGTTTTGGTAAACCTATCAAGTTGTGAGGTTAGGCCAAGCTGATCCATTGTTCTTACAACACCTTGTAGGTTTTCAGGCAATATTGCTGCTAACAATACATCTCTACTAAAAGAGCCTTTTTGCCCTAAAGTGGCAGTACCATTTTGGCTACCAATTAGCAATGCTTCACGAATGGCATTGGCAGCATCTGCTTCTGATAATAAATTGCCGGCAATATTTTTTAACGAATCGCAGCTACTGAACAAACAAGTGCTGGCTAATAAAAACGAGTAAATGATTTTTTTCATGGTTGATGTTTTATTTATTGACTATATGCAATGAACGTGCCTTAATTAATGTGCAGTTTTGTAAGTGTGTGAATATGCAAATGTGCGAATTTGTTGATGGTTATTTTATAGTTGCTAAACTAACCCTGATTGTAGTGAAATTGCGAAGCACTCATCGACACCAAAAACAATAAAAATTATAGGAATAAAACCCACAGTGTAGCGAAGCGGAACGAGGACTTCGAACGAAAAGCATGACTGCTGATGAATATGTTTTGAAGAAGAGCTACAAATATTTTTTAAGCACAATTGGCAAAACTATAAAGCTACGGAAACTGTATTTTTGCAACCTTAATTATGACCTCTACAGCTTCAATATCATCAACACCAAAACAAATACGGGTTGCGGTTGCAGTATTCTTTTTTGTATCGGGCTTTGGGTTTTCTACTTGGGCAAGCCGCATACCAACCTTGCAACAAAAACTACATTTTAACGATGCACAGTTGGGTACAGCTTTGTTTGCCATGCCGTTGGGCTTAATGCTTACATTACCTATAACAAGTTTGCTTTTGAATAAATATAGCAGCCGTTATGTAATGCTTGGCGGCTCGTTATTTTACAGTGTGTTGTTGTGTGTACTTGGTTTGGTAACCAATAGTTGGCAGTTTATAATTGTGTTGTTTTTGTTTGGGGCTTCAAGAAATCTGATGAATATTCCTGTAAATGCTCAATCGGTTGGTGTGCAAGGGTTGTATCAGAAATCTATCATTTCTACATTTCATGGTATTTGGAGCGTATCTGGTTTTGCGGCTGCGGCGTTTAGCGGTTGGATGATTTCGAAGGATGTACCGTTGGTTGGGCATTTTGCAATGGTTAGTCTCATTTGTGTTACAATGATGGCTATGTCATTTAAACACACTTTAAAAAACGATGTAAAAAAAGTTGAAGGAACAAAGAATGCCATATTTAATTTACCCGACAAACCGCTGCTGAAATTAGGGCTTATTGCTTTTGCCTGTATGGCTTGTGAAGGTATTATGTACGATTGGAGCAGCATCTATTTTCATAAAGTGGTAAATGCCCCCAAACACTTATTAGCATTGGGTTATATTGCTTTCACGAGTGCTACTTCAACTGGGCGTTTTATTGGCGATTGGACAATTAATAAAGTAGGTATTAAAAAAGTATTGCAAGGTGGTAGTTGCCTAATTGCTGCTGGGTTGCTGGTGGCTATTGCATTGCCTTTTATAATTTCAACGGCTATTGGTTTTGTATTGGTTGGTTTGGGCGTTTCGTGTATAATTCCATTAATTATGGCATTGGCTGGTAAGAGTTCTACAAAATCGCCAGGTGTGGCTATTGCCTCGGTTTCAACCGTTAGTTATTTTGGGTTTTTATTAGGGCCGCCAATTATTGGGTATGTAGCACAAGTTGCTAACCTGCGTTGGTCGTTTGCTATTGGTGTAGTAATGGCGTTGTTAATGTTTGGGCTTGTAAGCAAAGTGAAGATTGTAAAATAATTAGTTGTAAGTTAATTTTAACTGATATAAACAAAGGGGCTGGCTAATTTGTATTAAATTGCGAATCATTTAAAAGCGTGAGTAAAATGGAAAAGAAAAACAGTTTTGTGTGGAGTGACAGTGCAGAACCACATAAACAACGTACAAAGGAAATTATTAAACTTCATCCTGAAATTAGAGATTTGATAGGGCGTAATCCTTACACGTTTTTAATTATTCTATTGTGTGTTGGTGTGCAACTGGCTTTGGCTTATTATTTACAAGATAAAAGTTGGTGGTTAGTAGTTGGTGCTGCTTATTTAATAGGTGCCTTTGCTTGCCATACACTGTTTGTTTGCATTCATGAGTGTGCCCATAATCTCGTGTTTAAAAAACGTTATATGAACACCATTGCTGGTATTATTGCCAACTTGCCAATGGTGTTACCAAGTGCAGTGTCTTTCCAAAAATATCATATCAAACACCACTCTTTTCAAGGTGTTGAGGAATTAGATGGCGATATGCCCTACCATTGGGAAGCCCGATTGATTAATAATTCTGCCTTTGGCAAAGCCATCTGGTTATTGTTCTATCCTTTGTTTCAAATGTTACGACCAGCTAGGTTAAAAGAAATTTCCTTAATCGATACTTGGACTGTTATAAATATAGTTGTGGAAGTAACATTTATTGGTTTTTTATTTTATTTTTTAGGCATAAAAGCTTTGATATTTTTATTAGCCAGTTTCTTCTTTTCTGTTGGTTTGCATCCTTTGGGTGCAAGATGGGTACAAGAGCATTATTTAACGCATGGCAATCAAGAAACCAAAAGTTATTATGGGCCATTAAATACGGTTAATTTAAACGTTGGTTACCATAACGAACACCACGATTTTCCATCAATACCTTGGAATAATTTACCAAAATTGAAGCAAATTGGTGGTATCTATTACGACTCGTTGCACAGCCATAAATCATACACTATTTTGTTGTTTCAATTTTTATTTAGTAAAGAATTATCTGTGTTTTCTCGTATGGCAAGGGCTAACAGAGGTAAAACAAAACTGAATGATTTGGATATGTACGATGTAGAAAAATCGAAAGTGATATTGGCAGGGGAATTAAAATAGGATCATTTTCTTGATAGAAAAACAAAGCCGCTGGATATTCAGCGGCTTTGTTTTTCATGGTAATGTACTGAAAAATAGTTGGTGATATTTTAGATTAAAACACTTTAATTGCCTTTATCAGCTAAAAGAGGAAGCAAGCTCTGCTGGAG
>JAYVNQ010000264.1:0-9948 GCA_043758365.1 Chitinophagales bacterium | reverse complement strand
CAATAATATGACGCTTCTCTAGTGCTAGATCGTCAGAATTAATTAATTCAATATCTGCGTATGTTAAGCCCATAATGTTGTATTTAAAAGCAAATTTACTAAAAATCTTTACCAATCCTCTCAATCAGTATTATCAGCATTACTATTACAAATCCTTATCCACACAATTTTTTTTGTTACGCTCATCCTACTACTTTCGCCGCCCGATAAATTATAAAATAAGGTCGCTAATATGAACCAGTTTGAACCCATCATTGCTTCTAAATTAAATATAAAAACTACACAGGTTTCCACAGTTTTAGCCTTATTGGCCGAAGGCTCAACCATACCATTTATTGCCCGTTACCGAAAAGATGCCACAGGTTCTCTAGACGAAGTGCAAATTCAGCAAATACAAGATGAAGCCAAAACGCTGAAAGAATTTGCCGAACGCAAAACATTTATAGAAAAAACCATTACCGAGCAAGGTAAAATGACGGACGAATTGCAAGGAAAAATTGACAAAGCTCTTACTATTACTGAGCTTGAAGATATATACCTACCTTACAAACCTAAACGTAGAACTAAGGCACAAATAGCTAGAGAAAACGGGCTAGAACCATTGTCAATATTAGTTTTGGAACAAAAGCTTGTAGATATTTTTGAGGAAGTAAAAGCCTTTATTAACGATACTGTTGCTACTGCAGAAGATGCATTGCAAGGTGCTAGAGACATTATAGCCGAACAAATAAATGAAGATGCAACCGTACGGGCCAAATTGCGTAAATGCTTTGAAGATACCGCCATTTTGCAAAGCAAAGTGTTGACAGATAAAGAAACCGAAGCAGCTAAATACAAAGACTATTTCGATTTTAGTGAACCGATTTATAAAATTCCTTCGCATAGAACATTGGCTATTTTACGTGGCTTTTTAGAAGGGTTCTTACGCATGAGTATTAACCCAATAGAAGAAGAAGCGATAGAAATAATCGAAGCTATTTACATAACTGATAGTTTAAATAGTTCTGTTGAGCAAGTGAAAAAAGCCATTAAAGATGCTTATAAACGCTTGCTACAACCAAGCCTTGAAACCGAATTTAGAACGGCTTTAAAAACCAAGGCAGATGAAGAAGCCATTACCGTTTTTGCAGAGAATTTAAAGCAACTATTATTGAGTTCGCCACTAGGCAGCAAGCGAGTTTTAGCTATCGATCCAGGTTATAGAACAGGCTGTAAAATCGTGTGTTTAGATGAGCAAGGTGCTTTGCAAGCCACAGATTTAATTTATATACATGAAGGCAATAAACAAACTGAAGCTAGCTATACTATTAAGCATTTGGTAAGCAAATATAATATTGAAACCATTGCAATTGGTGATGGTACAGCGGGTAGAGAAACAGAAGGATTCATTAAATCGTTGGGTTTAAACTTGCCAGTGTTTTTGGTAAATGAAGATGGTGCGTCTATTTATTCTGCGTCTGAAATAGCCCGTGAAGAGTTTCCTAATTATGATATTACCGTGCGTGGTTCGGTAAGTATTGGTAGGCGTTTGATGGATCCATTGGCTGAGTTGGTAAAGTTAGATCCTAAGAGTATTGGTGTTGGTCAGTATCAACACGATGTAAACCAATTTCGACTAAAAGAAAGGTTAGACCAAACTGTAATGAGTTGTGTAAATCAGGTAGGTGTAAATATTAATACAGCAAGCAAACAATTACTAAGTTATGTGAGTGGTATTGGGCCAAATTTGGCTGAAAATATCATTAAACACCGTAACGAAATTGGTAAATTTACTGATAGAAATCAACTGCTAAAAGTGCCTCGTTTGGGTGGCAAAGCATTTGAACAATGTGCAGGTTTTTTGCGTATAAAAAATGGCGATAATCCTTTAGATGAGAGTGCCGTTCACCCAGAAGCTTACACTATTGTAAAGCAAATTGCCACTGATTTACATGTAGATGTAAAAGCATTAATTGGTAACGAAACGTTATTGAAAACCGTAGAACCTAAAAAGTATATTACAGAGCAAATTGGCGTGGTAGCGATTCAAGATTTGTTGAAAGAATTGCAGAAGCCAGGCCTTGACCCAAGAAGTGAATTAGAGCAATTTGAATTTGCCCAAATATTTAAAATAGAAGATGCTAAAGAAGGGATGATTGTGCCAGGTTTGGTTACAAATATTACAAGGTTTGGTGCGTTTATAGATATTGGTGTAAAGCAAGATGGCTTGGTACATGTAAGCGAAATTTCGCATCAATATATTACAGATCCTAATGAAAAATTGAAGCTCAACGATAAAGTTCAAGTGAAGATTTTAGAAGTAGATATTGTACGTAAACGCATCGCATTATCCATTAAACAAACGCAAGAAGCATCAGCAAGAAAAGGTTCAAGTTTCAAGCCGCAAGTTTCAAGTAACAAGGTTCAAGCACCCAAAACCGAAGATGTTAGTAATATGAATATGAACGATGCTTTAAGTATGTTGAAGAAACGTTTTGGGAAGTAATAATGTAACAAGCATTTATTATTAAGAAATGAAACTATGTTGTAGTTCTGCTAGACTAATTTTATTTATCATTTTTACTAAGTAACTTTGCTTATCAATTTTGCTAAGCATTTCTATATAATAATTGTATATTCGCATTGCATAGGCAAATATATTAAGGACCGGGGTGTCCCCGATCGATAGAAGGTCAAGACTAGTTCTTGACTTTTTATTTTTAGGGATATAGCCGTAAGCCCTCAGCATTACCATTGTTTTTGTAAATTTTTTTTTCTAAAATATCAAAAGCTGGGTTAGCTCTATCAGGCTCAATAACATTCTTTGCAATAGGATAAGCCACTAAATCTGCCAACTGCAAGCCATTGATATTATCTTTTTTATCCCTAAAAGTGAAGGAAATATTGAACTGTTTTAAATGTGCGGCAGTAAGTAAACCTGTACCTGCACCAATTATTTTTTGGAAGTGGTCGTCCAATTGCTTGTCTTCTTTCCTACCTCTTTTTTCAATGATGATTGATAATTCAGCTTCGGGATTAATATCTTGTAAGGCAATAATCGCCTGTTCTATCACAAATGATAAGGCAATCTCATAAATGTCGTCATGAAGTTTGCCAAATTTTTTAATAAATGCTTCTTTTTTAATGGCAGATGCGATGATGTTGTAGTGTGAATTGGAAATGATATGGTTCAATTTCTCGTAGAAGTTTCTCTTTAGGTCTAAATCAAATAATTTTTGAAATTCTTTTTCACATTTACGAATATCCCTCGAATGAAAAATGACTGCTTTATTGCCCCAAATAGATTGCTTTAGGACATTAAATGCTTGCCTAATATTCTCGTAATCGGTTTCCTTTACCAAAACGCCACATAGTACAAATACTGGAAAGTCAACGTTTAGTTTTGCCAAACCATGGTCACCACTTTCATCAATAAATAAGAAATATTTCATCTAATAATATGCGTTTATTTATACTGCAAACCCGTTTGGTATTGATGCAATCAGTCGTTTTGTATAATCAGAAGTAGGGTTGTAATAAACATCTTCGGCATTACCAATCTCTTCAATTTTACCTTTATTCATTACCATAATTCGGTCGCTGATATAACGCACCACAGATAAATCATGCGATATAAAAATGGCCGTAAAACCAAATTCTTTTTTCAAATCATTCAATAAATTTAATACCTGTGCTTGAACGCTAACATCCAATGCACTAACACTTTCATCACACACAATAAAACTCGGTTGCAGTGCCAAAGCCCTTGCTATCACTATTCTTTGTCGTTGGCCACCACTAAATTCATGCGGATAACGATTATAAAAATCGGCACTTAAACTCACCTTTTTAAGCAATTCAATTACTCTCTCTTTTCTTTCTTTTGATGATTTTATAATGCCATGAACTAGCAATGGTTCTGAAATTGCATCGCCAATTGTAAGCCGTGGATTTAATGAAGAATACGGATCTTGAAAAATAATCTGCATATCCTTTCTAAGGGCCTGTAGTTTGGCGGTTGATATATTAAGTAAATCCTCGCCTTTATATGTTATCGTGCCACTTGTTGCATCAATTAACCGTAATAAGGTTCGGCCCAAAGTGCTTTTTCCGCAGCCGCTTTCGCCAACCAACCCAAGTGTTTCACCTTCAAATACATCAAAACTCACATCGTCAACAGCTTTGGTATAATCTAATACTTTACCAAAAAAAGTTTTCTTGCTAGGGAAATAAACTTTAAGGTTTTGAACACTCAGAAGTGTTGGTGGTTGTTTATTGATAGTTGTTTGTTGTTCATTACTGGTAGATTTTTTTTGTGCCATCTGCCAAATATCAACTGCCAACTTCTCTTCCATAAAATCACTCACCACTGGCAACCGTTCACCTTTTTTATGCAGTATTGGTCTGCAAGCCAGCAATGCTTTGGTGTAAGAGTTTTGTGGGTTTGTAAAAATATTAGCTACTTTATTTTCTTCCACAATATTCCCCTTATAAAGCACCACTACTTTATCCGCGATTTCGGCCACAACACCAAGGTCATGCGTTATAAAAATGATGCCCATTTGTGTTTGTTGCTGCAATGTTTTTAGCAGTTGCAACACATTCTTTTGTACGGTTACATCCAAAGCAGTTGTGGGTTCATCGCATATCAATAAATCGGGTTCGCAGCTCATGGCCATGGCAATCATTACTCGTTGCTTTTGTCCGCCGCTTAATTGGTGTGGGTAACGGTTAAATAGGGTAGACGGGATAGGGAGCTGCACCTTTTCAAACAAGCTAATGGTAAGGCTTTCAGCTTCTTTTTTAGAAACTTTTTTATGTAGTAAAATGGCTTCCATCACTTGGTTACCACAGGTAAGCACAGGGTTTAAGGAACTCATTGGTTCTTGAAAAATCATGGCTACTTTATTACCACGAATGCTTGTTAATTCATCTTTGGTAGCTTTTAAAATGTCAATTGTTTTATCATTAACGGGTAGTAAAATTTCGCCAGCTTCGTACATTATTGGTGGCGATGGAATAAGTTGTAAAATAGATAAAGAGGTAACCGATTTGCCCGAACCACTTTCGCCAACAATCGCCACAATTTCACCTTTGTTTACGGTGATATTGATATTGCTCAAAGCCTTGGTAACAATGCCATTGCTAACAAAATTTATTGTAAGATTTTTTATTTGAAGTAGTGGTTGGCTCATAATTGGTTTCAATATACATCACTAAACAATTCTGTAAAATTTATTGACCAAAATAGTTGAATGACTTACTTTTGAAATCCAAAGGAAATGGTGTCTTCCTACGCAACCGTCTTCAAAAACAGAGACTAATGACGCCTACAAATAGTAGTTAATTATTACCTCAAAATCTATTTGTAGGATGAGCAAAAACGACTTTATTATCAATCAACTTGCCAAGGTTAAACAGCTTTTTCGCATAGCTATTTTTATTATTCCAGTAGCTATTATTATTGGCTTGATGGTCGCCTTTTTTTTATGGTTATTAGATGTTGTAACCAAATTACGTTGGCAAAATAATTGGTTGATTTTTTTACTGCCATTGGCTGGTGTTATTATTGTTTGGCTGTATCAAAATTTTGGAAAAAATAGTGATAGGGGCAATAACTTAATTATTGATGAAATTCACCAACCTAGCGGTGGCGTTACATTTCGTATGATGCCGTTGGTACTTATAACTACTATTCTAACACATTTATTCGGCGGTTCAGCAGGTAGAGAAGGAACGGCTGTGCAAATGGGTGGTAGCACTGCCTCGTTGTTTTCAAAATGGTTTAAACTAAACAAACTTGACCATCGGACATTATTGCTTTGTGGAGTTGCTGCGGGTTTTGGTGCCGTGTTTGGAACGCCTATTGCAGGTGCCATATTTGCCATTGAAGTCATCGCCATTGGCAGTATAAAATATGATGGGGTATTACCTTGTTTATTAGCGGCAATTGTAGCAGACATTACTTGTAAATTATGTGGTATTCATCACACACAATATGCTATCCATTTTACAGAAAATCATAGTAGCTATTCTATTGATAATTTGTTTTTATCAATTGATTTTATGTTGTTATTTAAAGTGGCTATTGCAGGTTGCTTATTTGGTTTTACAGCTTTTGCTTTTGCCACAACCACTCATTTTGTTAAGCAAAAAAGCAATCAATATATCTCGCAAAAGCTAATGATACCAATTATTGGGGGCGTTTTGATAGCTGGCATTAGTTATTTACTTGGCACCTTCAATTACCTTGGATTAGGCGTTACAAATCCAAACAATGGCGTAAGTATTATTAATGCCTTTACCGCAGGGGGTGTAGATAATTTTAGCTGGTTTTGGAAGTTGTTATTAACAGCCATTACCCTTGGCATGGGCTTTAAAGGTGGCGAGGTTACGCCCTTGTTTTTTATTGGTGCAACGCTCGGTAATGTTTTGGCAATTTACAGCGGTAGCCCTGTTGGATTATTTGCGGCACTTGGCTTTGTTGGAGTGTTTGCAGGGGCAACCAATACACCGTTAGCTTGTACTATTATGGGTGTAGAATTGTTTGGTGGGGAAAATGTTTTGTATTTTGCTATTGCTTGTTTTATGGCCTATTATTGTAGTGGGCATACAGGCATTTATAGTTCGCAAAGAGTAGCTATAAGAAAGTATGGCAGTTAAAATCATTGCTTTTCTAACTTATAAGAATCCTCAGTAAATACAATACCATTATAAGTTCTACTCATAAACAAGCTGTCATTTTTACTTGTAATTTTATACTTACCATCTAAAATATATGTCCAATCAAAATCTGCCGTCCATACTGATGCATCACTAAATCTAATACTATCATTTAATAATTGATAAGTATTCTGTCATAATTATCTTATACTAATTCTGACCGCGGAAATCACCAAATACACTGAATTTATATACTAAAATGTTTGGGCACTTTATAAGTTAATTATGACAGACTACTTAATTGCCAGCACTTGTAGCAGGATAACGGGATACACTACTCGTTCCTGAATAATTATTACTAGAAAAATTGATGGTTAAGTTAGAAATTATATTACTTGTATTTCTTTTAAATGTGCCCTTGTAGGTTCCTTGTAATATATTGTTACTACTATCTGTCTTATTGCAGCCTAAACCAAGCACTAGTAAAAAGCTAACTATTATTTTTTTCATAAAATGTATTTTTTAGTATGACCCTTTAATTTGCAAAAACATTGCAAACCTATTTATAAAACTTAAAATTTTGCACTCCATTTAGTTTTGATGCTAGGCTTATGCTACATTTGCTGCCTCAATAAACTAACAAGCGTTAACTTACAAATAGGCGGTAAATTTTAAGTATATGATACGAAACTCTTGGTGGAAAATTTTGGCAATATTACTTCTGTTCTACGTTTGTACTTATGGTTTTTTAGTAAAAGTTCCCAAGTTAGATGATCGTTTACAAGAGTCTGTTCGCAATTTTTTCTTCCATGTGCCTATGTGGTTTGGCATGATGATTCTTCTACTGGTTTCTGTTATTTATTCCATCAAATATTTACGAAATCCTTCTATTAAAAACGATATTTATGGCAGCGCCTTTGCTGCTACTGGCACTGTGTTTGGATTACTAGGCATAACCACTGGTGCTTTGTGGGCCAACTATCAATGGGGGCAGCCTTGGAGTGGCGATCCGAAGCAAAATGGTGCAGCCATTGCCATACTTATTTACTTAGCGTATTTTGTGTTGCGTGGCAGTATGACGGATGATGAAAAACGGGCAAGAATTAGCGCTGTATACAATATTTTCGCCTTCTTTATGTTATTTCCAACACTTTGGATTTTACCCCGATTAACACAGTCGTTACACCCTGGTGGGCAAGGCAGCGAAGGTAATCCTGGGGTTAATGGCAAAGATTTAGCACCCGCTATGAAGTTGGTATTTTGGCCAGCAGTTATTGGCTGGACATTGTTGGGGGTATGGATTACTACTCTGAAAATAAGGGTACAATTATTAACTGAAAAGTATTTAATCAATGAATAAAATAAAACGTACTGGGGCTGTTATTGCAATGGCTTTTATCACAATATTTGCAAATGCACAAACACCCGAAAGCACAGATATTATGCGAAGCAATGGCAAAATATTTGTCGTGATGGCTGTCATCATCATCATCATGATTGGCTTTTTTATATACTTAATTAGTGTTGATAGAAAATTATCCAAACTGGAAAAAAAGTAATAAGTCATGAGTTTTGAATTTAAGTTATAAGTTTTAAACTTAATCCCTTTGCTATTGAAATTAGTTTCAAAAAATAAAAATATTCTATCACTTACAACTTATCCCAAATAACTCATAGCTCTTAACTCAACGATTGCCATATTTAAAAATTAAAAAAAAACTAAAATGTCTTTAGACCAAACGTATAGCTTCTTCCACAGTGTGGAACAGAGCTTTGATAAAGCAGCAAAATTTACAAAATGGGAAAAGGGTTTGCTTGAGCAAATCAAAGCTTGTAACAGTATTTATAGTATGCGTTTTCCTGTAAAAATGGATGACGGCAGGATAGAAGTGATTGAGGCTTACCGTGTGCAACACAGTCAGCATAAAACGCCTTGCAAAGGCGGCATCAGGTTCAGCGATGCTGTAAATCAAGATGAAGTGATGGCATTGGCTAGTTTAATGACGTACAAATGCGCCATTGTAAACGTACCATTTGGTGGTGGTAAAGGTGGTATTAAAATTAATCCTCGTAACCACAGCACTTACGAGCTGGAAAAAATTACTAGGCGTTATACCAGCGAATTGGTAAAAAAAAATTTTATTGGGCCTGGTATTGATGTTCCTGCACCAGATTATGGTACTGGCGAACGTGAAATGGCTTGGATTGTGGATACTTACCAATCTCTAAAACCGGGCGAAATTGATAGTGCTGGTTGCGTAACTGGCAAACCCATTACACAAGGCGGTGTTCGTGGTAGAAAAGAAGCGACAGGACTAGGTGTATTTTTCGGTATTCGTGAAGTGTGCAATATGCCAGATGTGATGGCTAAATTAGGCTTGCCACTTGGTATTGAAGGTAAAAAAGTAATAGTACAAGGCCTGGGTAATGTGGGTTATCACAGTGCTAAATTTTTCAGAGAACATGGGGCGATTGTAGTAGGTATTGCAGAATTTGAAGGTTCTATTTATAAAGAGGATGGCATAAACGAAGAAGAGTTGTTTCAACACCGCACTGCTACAGGATCTATATTAAATTTTCCTGGTGCTACTAATTTGGCAATTAGTGGCGATGCCTTGGAAATGGAATGTGATATTTTAGTACCAGCGGCTTTAGAAAACGTAATTAATGGTGATAATGCAAGACGTGTAAGAGCTAAGATAATTGCCGAAGCTGCCAACGGCCCATTAACACCAGAAGCGGATGAGATTTTTACAGAAAAAGGTGTATTAGTTGTGCCAGATATGTATTTGAATGCAGGTGGCGTTACGGTTAGTTATTTTGAGTGGTTAAAGAATTTGAGCCACGTACGTTATGGCAGAATGGAAAAACGTTTTACTGAAAATATGAATCACCATATTTTAACACAAATGGAAGATTTAACAGGGAAAAAAGTAAGCGAAGTTGAACGTAATTTTATAGAACATGGTGCCGATGAGGTTGATTTGGTACACAGTGGTTTAGAAGAAACGATGATTACTGCAACTAGAGAAATCATGGCTATTTGGAATGCAAACCCAGAGATACCAGATATGCGTACTGCAGCTTATGTTTGTGCTATTAATAAAGTTGGTACTAGTTATACCGAACTAGGAATTTTCCCTTAAAGGATTTCAAAACTACTATATAACAAAGCCATTGCAAACTGCAATGGCTTTGTTATATCATTAATAGACCTCTAACATAAATAAAAAACTATAATTGGTAATAGCAAATAGCAGCGATTAGGTCAAGCCTCAATGCAAACCGCCTTCTTCTGTTCCTGTA
>JAYVNQ010000263.1:0-61815 GCA_043758365.1 Chitinophagales bacterium | reverse complement strand
GTTGCATACATTCGTGCTATTGAGGCTTTAGAACCAAAAGTAAAGGGCCAAATTGCTGATGAACAAACTGGTATGGCTATTGTTCGTCGTGCCTTGGAAGCTCCAATTCGTACCTTAACTGAAAACGCAGGTATTGACGGTTCTATTGTGGTACAAAAAATTAAAGAAGGTAAAGGTGATTTTGGTTTCAATGCACGTACCGAAGTATACGAAAACTTATTTAAAGCTGGTGTAATTGATCCAACTAAAGTGAGCCGTGTAGCTTTAGAAAATGCAGCATCTATTGCCGGTATGTTACTAACTACCGAGTGTGTAATTGCAGACAAACCTGCAAAGGCTGAAGCTCACAACCATGGTGGTGCACCTGATATGGGTGGTATGGGTGGTTATTAAAAATCAAGTACGATGTACGATTTCTGAAGTTCAATATATATATAAAAGTCCCGTCAACTGTAAATTTGGCGGGACTTTTTATTTTACCATTGCCATTGCTACTATTTAGCATTCGTTGCGACGCAACGATACTTAATTGAAAAACTAAAGCAGGTTGCAAAAAATTAAAACCTATATCGCAACGTGCCACCAACATAGTAAGTAGTGTAAGGCGAGCCTGGATTATAAACTTTTGGTAACTGACCTGTGGGTGCAGTTACATTTAAAAAAGTGAATTGAGAGTAACGTTGCCCTAAAATATTATCTAACCCACCATACACATCAAAGCCTAATTTACTAGTTTGTTTACCTTGGTTTAAGTTACGTAAACCAAGCTTTGCACTTAGTAAATCGTAGGCTGGTGAGTAGCTAGTATTATCTAAAGTGATAGGCATTTTATCGGTAAACATATTGGTTACATTAAGGTAAAACCCTATCATTGTTTCCACATCAAACCCAATGTTTAAAAGATTGGGGGCAACCCCTGTAGCTTTTAAACCTGTATAATCTTTGGTGCTGGTGGTATTATTATTGTCGCTCTTATAATCGCCATTTTTACAATTGTAATATGAATAAGTTAAAAACGGACGAAATAGTTTTATAAAGCTTGTACTTGTAGGAATTAAGGCATAGTTAAAGGAAAGTTCAAAACCATTGTTGCGAACAGATCCTGCATTGGTAGTAATAGTGTAAAGAGGTAATCCATTTGCGGCGTTAAAGCTTTGCCCAACTAGCTTATCCTTAATTTCTACTGTAAAAAAAGCTAACTCGTAAGTAAGCGATTTATTGAAGGCATTCCCCTTTGTGCCTATCTCAAAATTACCGCCTTTTTCTGCTTGAATATCTTGGTTTATTTTACCTAGTTGAGTAATGATAACTTGGTTAAAATTTGGGGGAGAATAGCCATCGCCATAACTAACGTAGGTTAAATTATTTTCACTAAACTTATGTGCTAAAACTACCCGTGGTGTTGCCAATGGAATAAATGCTTTTTTGCCACTTTTATTAATATAACCCGTACCACTACGCAAATCTGTAATGCCATATTCAACATAATTGTTGCTAATGCCTGCAGTAATGGTTGTTCTATCATCTATCTGTAATTCAAGCTGGGCAAAATAGTTCCACATAATTGGTTTAAATTCATAATCGCTGGTAAGGGCACCCAATATATTATTGGTTTGATTGTATATTTTTTGATAATTGACGTTTTTAAATACCTCGCCACCAAAACTAAAACGGGTGGGCTTTGGTCCAAAATGTGTACTCCACACAAATGATGACCTTGCACCAAATTTATTTTTATTTGTTTTTGTAAGTGTGTTGTTCAATGGATTATCGATGGTTTGCGAGGACACAAAAACAGTAGTTTTATTGCTAAAAGCATCGGAGAATTTATACTCTTGTGTTAGCCCAACTCTGGCACTTTCAATATCAATAAACGCATCGTTTTTTATATAGTCAATATCGGCACTATCTGGGTGGTTTAAAAAGTTAAGACTATCTAATTGGCCTGCCAATAAATCGTGAGTGTTACTATAACTTGCATATACAAAAAAGCTACGTTTTTCATCGTTGTAAATATCTGCATTAATATTAAAAAAATCTTTTTTAGAACTGTGGTGTTGCCTAAAACCACCAATTTCCTGATGACCATAATTTACAAATACATTGGTTTTATCTGTACCAACACCCAAGCTTGTATTAGTGCGTAGCAAACCATCGCTACCTCTTAAATAAGATTGTAAAATAGTAGACCCTTCAGGTGCTTTTTGGTTGTACATGGTTACTACACCACCAATACCTGTACCGTAAATACTAGATGATGGACTTTTAAAAACTTCTACCCTACCAAGATTGTCAAAGTCAACATCGTCAAGGGTTGTAGAGCCATCGGCATCGGTTAATGGCACATCGTTTAAGTAGGCTTTGTAGCCAATGCCATTGTTAGTGTTTGTTTGATTACCATAGCCACGCATAACAATTCTTGCACCACCAGAAACTGTTCTTAACTCCATACGAACACCTGGTAATAGGTTTAATGTATTTTGTAAATGGATGCCATTGTTTCTATCAAAATCTCTTGGGGTAATGGTACCGATTGTGCCAGGTGTGTTCAACGATTTGCGTTGTGTAGAAAGCCCTGTAACCTGTATCTCGTTCATTAAAATATTTGAAGGCTCTAAAAACACAAGTAACACATCATTTTTACTAGTTAGCATTACTTCTTTGCTTAAATAACCATTACTGCTTACGTCTAATTTAAAATTGCTGTTAAGGGTTATTTCGAAGCCGCCATTTATGTTACAAATGATCTTTTGATTGTTGTAAACAACAATTGCCGCAGGTATTGGTTGGTTAGTTTCATTATCTCTAACAATACCTTTGATTTTTTGCTGGGCAAGCAGAGTATTGAAGAAAATAATAAACAGAAGAATGGTAAATAAGCGCATAAAATTTTAGTATTGGTAGCTATATAATTACACCACAAATGCTTAGAACAGCTTAAACGTTTGCTATGTGGCGATATGCCTTATAATTTTAAATAAAAAGAGCTACAAACCTCGTAAGCCGGATTCTGTTTCAACACTATCATTTATCTACGATAAACATTACTGTTTACCTGTTGCTGCCTACCCTGACACATCGAACGAGCCGTTCTCAAACGTATCTATACGTGGCATTACAGTACCCAAGGTTTACCCACACAATACATTACTGCACTGCGTTGTAGGCTCTTACCCTACATTTTCACCCTCATCTCAAATTGCTTTAAGACAGTTATTTTCTGTGGCACTCTCTCTTTTTGTTTGCACAAAAGCCGGCTATTCACCGGTGGGTTGCCCTATACTGTCCAGACTTTCCTCCTCAAATAAATTTGCGGCGATAGTTCGGGTTTGTAGCCGTTGTAAAGTTAGTTATGAATTATGAGTTAGGAATTAGGAATTATTAGTTATTCACTTTTCATTTTAATTAAAAAATATCTCAGTAGCACCATAACCAAACCTAATATCGTATTGGTTAATAAAACTTTTCACAACTCTTTTGGTTTTTAGAATATCGTGTATTTCATCCTTCAGTTTGCCTTTACCAATACCATGTATCACTATCAAATTTTGTTGCCTGTGGGCTATTGCCAAGTCAAGCCATTTCTCGAACTCTTTTAACTGAATAGTTAATATTTCAAAATTGCTGAGATGTTGCCAATCGTTACTTAATTTTTCTATATGCAAGTCCACCACACTCCTTGCTGGTTCTAGGTTTTGGCGTATTTGATTTGCTTGATAAACCTTATAACCTTTGGCTGCCAAACTAGTTAATTCAAACTTATCTTCTTCAAAAGCTTTATCGGGGTAATTATCAAATAATTTATACGATACCGTAGGTTCGTTTTTGTCCTTCATCTCTTCAATCCGCTGAAACAATTGCTTAGATTTTATTTTTAATGTTGTTTCAAAATGCTCAGCTTTCTTTTTCTCTGGGTTCATCAACGAAAAATCAAAATTAAAACTTGGACTATCGTTTACATCTTCAAATTTTATATCGTGCAAATAAAAATCGTGAAACGGCATCACCTCGTTTTGTAGCTCAAAATTTGTGTTACCCAAAAACTGTTGCTCGTAAATAAATTTGTAGGTTTTCTCTGTTTTATTTACTAGATGAACTTTTAAGGTTTCTACAACTTCATCGTTAAAATCATCCATGGCAAACTTTGGTATTAAAGCCAACCAAACACCTTCGGAAACCTTTATCACATTGGGTTGTGGCTTTTCTTTAGGTATATTATCAATAAATAATTTTGGCTTTTTTACTTCTACAACGGGCTTTTTACTAAAGCGGTAGAAATACGGAAAATCAATTTGATCCATATAAGCCGGAAATTTCACTCCTCTTACGTCAATCATCACCATTTTATCGTTCATTATCTCCACCACTTTGCCTTCTTCATGGCTTAACAATACAATAATCTCATCTCCTATTTGATACTTCATTTCATGCCTATTTATTAGTACTATACCGCAAATGTAACCTACCTGTTTAATCAATGCGTTTAGCCCTTATTTTTGTTGCTGATTGAGTATTTCTGTGAAAATTATTGTTTATTGATTATGAAGAAGATTGAACTGGAAATTGTGGCATTGTCTCATAGCATCACCCAAACACATTCGTATGCGGTGGTTTTAGGGGAGGTAAATGACTTACGTAGATTGCCGATTGTGATTGGCGGTTTTGAAGCCCAAGCAATTGCAGTTGCTTTAGAGCACATGCAACCAAGCCGACCATTAACCCACGATTTGATGAAAAATTTTATGAATGCGTTTAATGTTGAGCTGCAAGAGATAATTATTAGCGATTTACAAGAAGGGATTTTTTACTCGAAATTGGTATGTTTTAGCGAACATGATACCGTTGAAATTGATAGCCGTACCAGCGATGCATTGGCTTTAGCAGTCCGCTTTGCTTGCCCAATTTATACCTATGAACATATTTTAGAAAGTGCTGGTATTTTAATGGAAGATGGCAATACCAAAAAGAAAAAAGGCGAAGCTGTTGGTGTTGAAGAAACTGGTAGTGGTCGTGAAGATTTAAGATCTATGAGCATTGAAGACCTACAAAATTTACTCAACGAAGTACTTGAAAATGAAGATTATATTCGTGCCATTGCTATAAGAGATGAGATGAATAAAAGGAAGTAAATGCTAATTTTCCCCAACTGTAAAATAAATCTTGGCTTAAATATTATCCGCAAAAGAAGCGATGGTTACCACGATTTAGAAACCATATTTTATCCTGTAGAATTAAAGGACGCATTGGAAATCAACCGTCAACCGTCAACCGTCAACCGTCAACCGTCAACTGCCAACTTTGCCTCTTCTGGGCTAACAATTAATGGCTCTGTAATTGATAACCTTTGTGTAAAAGCTTACCAATTATTAAAGACAGATTTTCCTGGTTTACCTTCTATAAAAATGCACTTGCACAAGGTGATTCCTATGGGTGCAGGTTTGGGTGGCGGCAGTGCTGATGGGGCTTTTACATTAAAACTATTGAACAATAAATTTCAATTGCAATTAACAGAAGAACAATTGATTAACTACGCTTTACAACTTGGTAGCGATTGTCCTTTTTTTATCGTCAACAAACCCTGCTTTGCTACTGGCCGTGGAGAAATAATGCAGCCTATTAACCTTGATTTATCTGCATATCTACTCGTTATCATCAACCCAAAAATTCATATTGGTACAGGTTGGGCTTTTGGTAATATTGTACCGCAAGTACCAAAAAAATCTCTCCAACAAATCATTCAACAGCCAATTGAAACTTGGAAGGAAGAACTGGTTAATGACTTTGAAAAACCTGCCACTAATCAATACCCAGAAATTGGTAAAATAAAGGAAATACTTTACCAGCAAGGAGCTATTTATAGTGCCATGACAGGCAGTGGTAGCACGGTTTTCGGCATTTTTCATAAGCACCAAAAACTATCATTCAATTTGCCAGCACATTACTTTGTATGGTTTGATTTTTAATTAGAGGTTTGTAGTTATCAGTTAAAACTAATTTGTATAGGTAACCCATTTATTTTGTTCGTACTATCATTTAATTCATAAAATCTGCTTTAATTATTGTTGTTGAACCAATGAGAAAAACCATCCAAATAATATACTGTATTTACGCACTAACAGTATTCATCATTATTATGTTTTTAGCCTTTCCATTTGTGCTTTTCAGTTTATTATTTGGCAAGATAAAAGGTGGTAATTTAATTTATAAAATATGTAAAATATGGGGTCAGGTTTGGTATGTTTTTATCGGCATTAAACACCAAAATATTTATGAATTCCCTCACGATGCAACTCGGCAATATATTTTTGTTGCCAACCATATTTCTTACATTGATATTCCGCCTGCAATTATTACCATGAACCAAGCTTACCGTGTTTTGGGTAAATATGAGATGGTAAAATATCCGGTTTTTGGTTGGATTTACAGAACAGCCGTTATTTTAGTAGATAGAAGAAGCCCAGAATTACGAGCTAAAAGTTTCCGTGCATTGAAGGCAGCCTTAAACCGAGGTATTTCTATTTTTATTTTTCCAGAAGGCACATTTAACGAAAGCGATAAACCGTTAAAAGATTTTTTTGATGGGGCTTTTAAATTGGCCATACAAACCCAAACATCAATCAAGCCCATGCTATTTATTGATACCGCAAAGCGACTTGACCAATACAATTTATTTAGCTTAACACCGGGCCAAAACCGAGTTGTTTATTTAGATGAAATTAAAGTTACTGGCCTAACAATTAAAGATGTTGCTATGCTTAAACAACAAACTTATGATGCCATGGAAGCAGGATTGATTAGGTACAAATAGTAATTAATTAGCTCTTCTTAGTAATTAATTCAGACGCAAAACGTAAACCCTGTTCATCATCTACTACCTTTTGCATTACTTTTCTTAGGCCTTCGGGAATGCTTTCTACTTCTTCTGTACTTAGTGGCTTGATAATTTCAAAAAAATCATCGTCATCATCGTAATAGCCAAATACCAAACTATACTGTTTGCTTAAATGGTAGCGAATGGATACTTCTTTATCCTCTTCGTACTGATGCATGGCCACATAAGCCCATTGGTCTTGGTCTAAGAAGTCAAACCGTACTTCTACATGTTTATTACTCAAAATTTCAACCAATAGTTTTTCTATTAACGCCGCAGAATGATTTTGTACTAGTTCTTCAAATGTCATAAATACTAATTGTAAATGAGTACGAAGTTAACCTGTATTTATTATTAAAATGATTGGGATGATACGAATGATTAATGGCAATCACAAACTTGTTTCAATCTATCTTAGCAACCTAAAAATGCCAAAAAAAAGTTTAAATAGTAGCCTTTTTTCTACCACAAATTCAAGTGGTTTGGGTGCTAGTGGTGCATATTGTGAAGTGATTATTCCATTAGCATTGCCAACTACTTACACTTGGTCTATACCCGACCATTTATTAGCTGGTGCCAAAATTGGGGTACGTGTAGAGGTATTGTTACGTAACAAAAAATATGCTGGCATCATCAAATCTATATCATTACAAAAGCCAGCAGCATTTTTACCAATTGATATTTTAAATGTATTGGATGAGGAGCCTCTGGTACACGAAAACCAATTGAAATTATGGCAATGGATGAGCCAATATTATATGTGTAGCGAAGGTGAAGTGATGCAAGCTGCTATACCAAGTAACTTAAAATTATCTAGCGAAAGTATATTGATTTGGAACGAAGAAAGTGGTTATGATTTAAATGATGGTACACCATTTACCGACGATGAATTTATAGTGGCACAAGCCCTAGAAGTGAAGAAGGAACTGCGTTTGAGCGAAGTACAACAGTTATTAGATTCATCGCATGTATATCCAGTCATCAAAAAATTAATTGACAAACAGATTTGTTATGTATGGGAAGAATTGAAAGATAAATACAAAACAAAAACCGAGACTTATATTCACCTGTACCCTACTTATAATAACGATGATGCCTTGCGTGAATTGCTGAATAATTTTGGCAAAGCACCTAAGCAAATGGAGCTACTGCTTGCCTATTTACATCTTATAAAAACTGAAGGCGAAGTGACACAATCTGTATTGCTAAAAAAAAGTAATGCAACGGCATCGCAACTAAAAGGCTTGATAGAAAAAGGCATTTTAGTTGTAGAAAAAAGAGCAACTGACCGTATCAAACCCTTACCAAAAGATGTAACCATCAACTTCGATTTATCGGTGGTTCAAGAGGCAGCTTATCAAGCCGTTGTGACATCGTTTACTAATAAAAATGTTTGCCTTTTACATGGAGTAACCGCTAGTGGCAAAACACAGATTTATGTAAAGCTGATTGAGCAATATATGCAGCAAGACAAGCAAGTATTGTACATGCTGCCAGAGATTGCATTGACCTCGCAAATCATCCGAAGATTACAAGTACATTTTGGTGGCAATATTGCTATTTACCACTCAAAATTTAATCCGAATGAACGTGTAGAAATTTGGAATAAAGTAAAAAATGGACAAACAAAAGTGGTACTAGGTGCAAGGAGTAGTTTGTTTTTACCGTTTCAAAATTTAGGGTTAATTGTGGTTGATGAGGAACACGATACTAGCTACAAACAACAAGATCCTGCGCCACGCTACCATGCAAGAGATGCGGCTGTTTATTACGCCAGTTTATTTAATGCAAAAGTGTTGCTTGGTAGCGCCACACCATCTATAGAAAGCTATTACAATTGCTTGCAAAACAAGTATGGTTTGGTAACGCTAACAGAGCGTTTTGGCAATGTAGATTTACCAATAATTAATTTAGTTGACTTAAAAAAGATTGCTACAAAAGATAAAAGCAAAATTGCTTTGTCGCCTCAAATGCTTAGTGCTATTGAGTTATCGTTAAGCCAGCAAAAGCAAATTATTTTATTTCAAAACAGAAGAGGTTATAGCCCTTACATGATATGCAATAATTGTGGCTGGATACCACAGTGTCAGCATTGCGATGTAACACTCACTTATCATAAAGCAAAAAATAAACTTAGTTGTCATTATTGTGGCACTACTTATCCTGTTTTGCATACTTGTGCAGCTTGCGGTAACCACAACTTTATTCAGAAAAATTTTGGTACAGAAAAGTTAGAAGAATTAGTAGCAGAAGCTTTTCCTAATGCCAAAGTTGCTCGTATGGATTATGATACTGTGAAAGGTAAAAACGACCATGACAATTTGATAAAATTATTTGAACAACAACGCATAGATATTTTAGTAGGCACACAAATGGTGGTTAAGGGTTTAGACTTTGAGCATGTGAATTTAGTAGGCATTATTGATGGTGATGGCATCCTGAATTTTACTGATTTTAGGGTTAATGAACGTGCCTTTCAACTAATGGAACAAGTAAGCGGCAGGGCGGGTCGAAAGGATGGAAAAGGCACCGTATTAATACAAGTGAGCAATGTGCAACACCCAGTGCTTGGCTTTGTGCAAAGCCACAACTACCAAGCGTTGTATCAGTTTGAAGTAGAGGCCAGAAAGGCTTATCAATACCCCCCATTTTATAGAATTATACAGCTAACTTTTAAACATAAAGACAACTATGTGGCAGAAGAAACTGCTACTTTAATGCTAAAAGGGTTAGAGGTAAATTTCAAGCCATTTTTAAATGGCCCAGCACAACCGCCAGTAGATAGAATACGCAACCAATATCTATGGGAAGTATTGATTAAGCTACCAAAAAACGCCCAACAAATAAACCAGTGCAAAAGAGAAATACAACAGCAAATAGCCATCATTAAAAGCGAAAAAAGATTTGCCAGCGTTAGTATTGTGATAGATGTGGATACGGTGTAGTCAGTAGTCAATATCGTAACTGCAAAGAGTTGCGAATGGGATTTTAATACTCGAATTAAATCTCAACTCAAAAATCAAAACCTACTTCTTCGGCTTACGTTTAATTGGCTTGCCGTACTTCTTCATCATTTTATCTTTATAACTCACTTTTACGGTTACTCTCGGTTTATTTTTAGCTGATTTTTCATGAAAGGCTGGGCCTTTTTCAGTCTTTTTTGGCAGCTTTACCAAATGCGTTTTCATTTTTATTTTCGGAATTTCATCTTCCGTTAGCACTTCTGAAATAACCAAGTTTTCGGGTAAATCCAACATTGGTATTTTCAATTTCATTAAGGTCTCAATTTTGCCTTGACTAACTTTTTCACGTTCGGTAATAAAACTAATGGCAATCCCTTTTTTATCTGCACGACCAGTTCTACCAATCCGGTGAATATAGTTTTCAGGCACTTCTGGCATATCAAAATTTATTACGTGCGTTACCTCTGAAATGTCCAAACCACGGGCAATTATATCGGTAGCAATTATAAACCTATAAGTGCCATTTTGAAACTGATTAACAGTATTGAAACGGTGGTTCTGTTCTTTGTTAGAGTGAATAACACCAATCTGTTCATCAAATTCAGCTTTCAATTCTTCAAACAAATCATCGGCTAAACTTTTGGTAGCAACAAACACCAAAACCTTACTCATTTCTGGGTGCTGTGTCAACAATAAAATCAACAAATTAACCTTGGTGTAAAAGTTAGCAACATGATAACCCGTTTGAATAATATTTTCTAAAGGCGTGCCTGTTGGTGCGGCTTCTATCCGTTCAGGCTCATTAAAATACGTGTTCATCAACATCTCAACATCGGCAGTAATTGTAGCCGAAAACATTAGGTTTTGACGCTTCTGTGGGAGCAAATCAAGAATAGATTTCAACTGTGTTCTAAATCCTAAGTTCAACATTTCATCTACCTCATCAATCACCAAACGCTTGATGGCCTTGGTTTTAAACGACCCATCGTACATCAAATCAATCAGCCTACCTGGTGTTGCTACCAAAATATCCATGCCTTCGGCTACCTCTAATTTTTGGGTATTAATATTTACCCCACCATACACACCAACCACTGCAACGGTCATATAAGTGGTCAATTTTTTTACAGCTTCTACCACTTGTACCACCAATTCTCTGGTAGGCACAACTATTAAAATTTGAGGAGCGGTATCTCTACTAAACTTCCATTGGCGTAAGCAAGGCAACAAATACGCAAAGGTTTTACCAGTACCGGTTTGAGCAATGCCACACACATCTCTACCACTCATTACCACAGAAAAAGCCTTGGCTTGAATAGTTGTAGGCGTCGTATAACCCAAGTCTGTCAAGGCATTCAACAAAGGGGCATTCAAATTCAAGTCGCTAAAAGTCATAATTTATTTTTTCAACACATAGACATAAAGGCACATAGCTTATGCTACAATTTCCTCTTCGTTTGTGCTATTTATTTATTAATATTTTACGTTTACTAAGTCAGCATTTTCTATGTGCCTATGTAACTATATGGTAAAATAATAGATGGCGAAGGTAGTTTTAAAATTTTTGTAACCAGCATGGGTAGTACTCTTCAGCCACATATGCGTCGCACACTGCAACGGTTGGATACTTTATTGAGCTTTGTAGAAAGTTAGAAAATGCAATCAAAAAGCTTACGCATTACCCTTTGTCGCTCTACCTTTTACTGCCTTTTTAATTGGTCTTCCTTGAGCTATAGGTTCGGTAATTTCATCACCAGATTTGTTTACCCACATATAATCCAACTGTCGTTTATCTAGGTTGGCTGAAATAACTTTTATCCAAACTTTATCGCCCATTTTAAACTTGCGACCGCTACGAATACCAGCCAAACTATAGTCTCCTTCTACCAATCTAAAATCATCAATTTCACTTAGACTAACAGTGCTTACCATGCCTTCGCATTTATGTAAAACCGTCTCTACAAAAAAGCCAAAAGCCGCTACACCACTAATTATTCCCTCAAAATCTTCGCCTATATGGTCTCGCATAAACTCAACTTGTTTGTACTTATTGCCAGCACGTTCACACTCCATGGCAGCACGTTCACGTTCACTTGTATGTTTACATTTTTCCTCCATTTTTTTATCCATCATTGGCTTCCCTTCAATAATGCTTTGTAGCACACGGTGCACCAACACATCTGGGTAACGACGGATAGGAGATGTAAAATGGCAGTAATGTTCAAATGCCAAACCATAGTGCCCAATATCTTTGGTTGTGTAAGCAGCTTTAGCCATGGTTCTTATCCCTAATTGTTCAAGCACATGCTGCTCTGGTTTGCCTTGCACATCGGCCAACATTTGGTTAAAACTCTCAGCAATTTTATCTGGTGAAGATGTATTAAATGTGTGCCCGTAACGTTTTGCAAACTCCATAAACGGTTGCAATTTTTTTGTATCAGGTTGGTCGTGTACACGGTATGGAAATGGCACTGGCTTACCGTTTACTTCTGTTTTAAACACATTTTCTGCAACCGTTTTATTGGCTAGTAACATAAACTCTTCAATTAGTTGATGAGCCTCTTTACTTTCTTTAACTACCACTGCAATTGGCTTACCCTTATCATCTAATTTAAATCGCACTTCCTGCGATGAAAAGTTAATAGCACCTTGTGTAAAACGTTGCTTTCTTATGCTTTGTGCCATATCATTCAACAACAAAATTTCTTCTTTAAAAGGCCCTTCTTTTTTCTCAATAATTTCCTGCACATCCTCGTAACTAAAACGGTGGTTTGAGTGGATAAATGTTTTGCCCAACCAATACTGTTTTACATCGCCTTTTGGCGTTAATTGAAAAATAGCTGAGAAGGTAAATTTATCTTCATGAGGCCGCAAAGAACATAGCTCATTCGAGATCCGTTCTGGCAACATTGGATTCACTCTATCGGGCAAATAAACGGATGTTGCACGTTTATAAGCCTCTTCATCTAAGGCGGTTTCGGGTAGCACAAAATGGCTTACATCTGCAATATGAATCCCAATTTCGTAGTTGCCATTTTTTAACTTACGTATAGACAATGCATCATCAAAATCCTTGGCATCAATAGGGTCAATAGTAAAGGTTAAAATATCTCTACAATCCTTACGCTTACTCACTTCTACATCTGTAATTGCATCGCTTAATACTAGAGCTTCATCCATTACTTCTTGGGTAAAACTTAGTGGAAAGCCAGCTTCTGCCAATAGCTCCTTCATAGCTCCATCGTTCTCATCGCCAGCCTCCATTAAACTCACCACTTCGCCAATTGGTTTCTTATCACCTTTCCCCCATTCTACCAAACGTGCAACAACTTTATCTTTATTTTTTGCACCATTTAATTTGTCTAAAGGAATAAACAAATCGGGCATTGGCTTATCGGTATCTGGTACAAAAAAAGCATAACTAGCAGATAGTTGAATGCGGCCAATAAACTCGTTTTGTTTACGGGTAACCACTTCGGTTATTTTACCTTCTTTCTTTTTGGTTACGGGGTTTTCTTTAATAATTTTCACCAAAACAATATCGCCATTTAAGGCTGTATTAAAGTCGCCAGGACGCACTAGCACGTCACCGCTTTTATCCTCAACTAACACATACCCAATACCACTCCGTGTAATTTCTAACGAGCCTTGTACAGACAAAACTGGCGATATATTTTTGGTTGTTTTAGTAGGTGTTTTTGTTTTCGTCTTCTTGCTCTTGCTCATATTTTTTTATTTGAAACTGATTGATGAAACGCATCACCAACTCGTTAAATTGTTCGCTTTGATTAAATAGAAATTTGTGTTTAATTGGCAACACATACAACTGTAAATCTTTTAACTGCTCGGTGAATTTAGTTAAACGAACGGCATCTTTTTCAGTTGTTATTATCAGTTTATCAACAGCATCAATTTCATCAAACCGTTCTTTAATATCTTCCAAATCATCAATGGTAAAAATGTGATGATCGCTAAAATTTTTTTGATAGTATGTGTAGGCATGTTCTAACAAATACTCCTTAATTGGTGTTGGGTTGGCAATGCCACAAACCAAGTACACTTCTATGTTTTCGGTAATTGCTTTTTTATTTTTATGATAGATATGGTAGGGATATCCATACTCAATTGTTGTAAAAAAAACTCGTTGCAATGGCAATGGTTTAAGGTCTTTAATTAGCTTCTCTTTTTTCTCGACAGATAAATCGGCGGGGCATTTTGTAACAATAATTATTTGGCTTCGTTTAGCCGAAGCCCATTCATCTCTTAAATCGCCAGTAGGCAAAAAAAAGTCGTGCGTGTAGAGGTTACTAAACTCGGTTAATAAAATATTTAGTCCAGCATTTATGGTCCGATGTTGAAAGGCATCATCTAAAATAATCACTTCTAAGTCTGGCTTATCGTGTAGTAATTGTGGGATGGCCTCAATCCGCTCCTCGCCTACTGCCACGGCTATTCCAGGAAATTTTAAATGGAACTGCATTGGTTCATCACCAATATCTAAAGCGGTTGTATTTTCATTTGCTAAAGCATAACCTTTTGTTTTGCGTTTATAGCCACGGCTTAACGTTGCAAGGCGATAATGTGGCTTCAACAATTCAATTAAATACTCAACCATTGGGCTTTTACCAGTACCGCCAACAGCAATGTTACCAATACAAATTAATGGGAAATTAAAGGTGGCAGATTTGAGATATTTGTTATCAAACAACCAATTACGTAACATGATTATTGCACCATAAACGAGGGCAATTGGGAGTAATACAATGCGGAAAGATTTAAGAAAAATATTGTTGATGTTCATTGATTAAATTTTCTTTGATAGGAAAGATGATGTGGCAGATTTTAGTGGATTATCCTGATTTTACTCTTAGAATTGGTAAGCAACTTATGTGTGAAAATCCATCCCTAGCCGTGTTATCAGCGTTCCTATTTTTTAAAATTCGTACACATTATTTGGTGTGATACAAAAATTTAAAGGTATATCAAATTCATTGGTATCGGTTATCAAATCAATAGGCTCAAAATAGCTAAACCCAATCAAAACTACATCTGCTTTACATTGGTTTAAAAATCTATCGTAAAAACCTTTACCATAACCAACCCTATAGCCTTTTTTATCGCACACCAATAATGGTAAAAACACCAAATCAATATCAATAGGGTTAATAGTAGTGCCTTCTTTGGGCTCTGTAATGCCATAGGTATTGGTGGTGTAAACCGTATCCTCATTTATCAATTTTGCATGCATGGTATTAGTTGTAAAATTGCTTATAGGATAAGCTATTTCTAAGCCTTCAACAACATGCCTTAAATAGCCAGAAAACAAGTGCGTATTTGGTTCGGCCATATTTGCCAGAGGCCAATATGTTAACAAGGATTTTATGCCATCAAAATTTATAGTTTGCATTTGCAACAATAGCAAGTCATCCAACCTCAATTTCTCTTTAGATGAAATGTTTAGCCGTTGCTGTTTATATATTTTTCTAAGTTCGGTTTTGGTCATAACAATTGCTGTAGAGATAAGCGTATGGCTTGTGCCTGTCGGGTTATAAAAGCTTTATCAACTGTTGCTACAAATGGTATTGAGCCAATTTTTGGATAGCCAGACCATGCAATAATCTCATTTTCATAATCTAAATACTGGTCGTTAAAAATCCATCCCAAAACATCAATACCACGTTGTTTGCAAATATTGGCAGTTAATAAAGAATGATTGATACTACCTAAATAGTTTCGGCTTACCAATATTACTTTTGCATGCAAAATCTCTATCAAATCAATTACAAATTGGGTATCGTTTATTGGTACTAAAACGCCGCCTGCACCTTCAATTATGAGTTGGCGGTTGGCAGTTGACGGTTGACAGTTGACTATGTTTAATAAATCAATTGTAACATTTTCATTTCTTGCAGCAATATGTGGCGATGCTGGCAGTTGTAGTTTATATACTTCGGGGTGAATTATTGTTTGCGTATTACTGATAAGTGATTGTACTTGCAAAGCATCAGTACCATCATCAAAACCTGCTTGAATGGGTTTCCAATAATCGGCTTGTAAAGCTTCGGTAACAATAGCACTAACCACGGTTTTACCAATGCCTGTGCCGATGCCTGTGATGAAAAGACTCTGAGGCTCCCCCGCCCTTGAAGGGGTGCTAGAAAAGCTATCTTTATTTGCATACTCTTTACTCATAGATCTGCGTGTTTACTCTCCTTTAGGGGTTGGGGGCGTTATTACAGGCTCAAAAAACGAAAATACTGTTGTCCCATAATTTCTTTGAAAACTAAAGCCTATATAATCTTCATAATTGTTACGTGGCGTGTGTTCTAACACAAAATAACCATCAAATACAATTAGGTTTTTATCAATAATTATCTTAGGAATATCATCTATACTTCCTAATGCATAAGGTGGCCCAGCAAAAATAAAATCAAACTGTTCGTTGCACGTATTCATGTAGCTGAACACATCCATTTGAGTCACTTTCGCATTATCGATTCCTAACATTTTACAGTTTTGTTTTATAAAACTGTGCATGGGGCCATCTTTTTCTATAATGGTCAAATCTTCAGCTCCACGAGATGCCAACTCGTAACTGATGCAACCTGTACCACCAAACAAATCGAGTGTTTTTGCACCTTCAAAATCTATACGGCTTTGCAAAATATTAAACAGCCCAGTTTTGGCGATATCTGTTGTGGGTCTAGTGTGGGGCATATTTGCTGGTGGTGCTATTTTTCTACCACCATATTTACCTGATATAATTCTCATATTATGCTAATTTTTAACCACATAGAAACATAGGCACATAGAAACGAGAGACTTAAACATATACTATGTGACAAATGTGCCTATGTGGTGAGTTTAAACCCTACTTTTTAAATGCAAAGTAAACTGCACCCAGTATAAATAAAAAGCTTACCAAATATTTCATTTGAAAAGGCTCTTTTAAATATAGCACCGCAAATACGGTAAACACTACCAACGTAATTAGTTCTTGTGTAATTTTTAACTGAAAGCCATTAAAGCCATCTGCAAAGCCGGCTCGGTTGGCAGGTACCATTAAGCAGTATTCAAAAAAAGCAATGCCCCAACTAATTAAAATGGCTTTCCAAATTGGCACTCCTGTATCTTTTAAAAACCCATACCATGCAAACGTCATAAAAATGTTGGAGCAGGTTAATAATGCGATAGTTTTTATCATGTTTATTATTTTAAAAAGTTTTGCAAATTACTGCAATAACAACAGTATATTGGCTTATAAATTGTCAGTTTGCCATTTGAAACATACCAAGCACAATAGTTGTTATTGTTCTCCAACAGTTAAATTAATAATATGAATAAGTTTCAGGCAATTATCAAGTTTACAATGGATGAGGACTTTATGTTACTAGTGCCACCACATAGAACCTACATTAATTTTTTAATGAACAAAAGCATTATTGATAGTTACGCCGTAAGTATGGAAAGCCAAACCGTTTGGATAACCATGAACACCGAAAGCAAAACTAAAGCCGATAGCTATTTGGCAAAAAGCCCGTTGTATAAATATTGGACTTACAACATTGAAGAATTATTTGTGTACGATAGTCAGCATTATAGGCTACCTGCTTTGCAACTTAATTAATGGTATTTAGCGACTAAACTTTTTATCAACCCAAGTTGTTAGAATAAAAAAAGTTATGGCATATCCAAATTTGCAATTAATTCAGGCTTTACGAGAAACGGCTACCCGTTTAAAATCTGGTAATCACTACGCTTGGGGCAATCATGGAAGTTGCAATTGTGGCAATTTATTGCAAGTGGTTACGCAACTTACTAAGGAGGAAATTTTAACTTACGCACAAACTGGTATTGGCGAGTGGACGGAACTAGCGGAAGACTATTGCCCAGCCACCAATGCGCCAGTTAATTTATTAATCAGCAAACTAGAAAAACTTGGCTTAACCCCTACCGATATTCACAATTTAGAGTACCTCGAAGACCGTCACATTCTCAACAACCTCGAAGGGGGTTTCCGTTGGCTAAAGCGCAATGTGAGGAAAGATGTAGTGGCATATTTTGAGGCTTACGCCAATGTGCTAGAAGAAAAATTAATTGCCTCAATTGAAATTCCAGCCGATTTATTTGCTACCAACAACCACATTGTTAAGCAATTGGTAGATGCCTAAATTCATCTAACTAAAAATATAGACTTGCCAATTACTGAGTCTTTTTTATGCCATTTCTTTATTGGTTATCAGCTTTGGGTAATGCTATTCAGCCACATAGGCGTCGCACCATGCATCTGTAAAACATTCTTGAACCCTTATTGAAGCATAATTGACAGAAACACATAGCTAAAAAAATTATTTCCCCCCATTCTGAAAATAAAATTATGGTAGTGGTTTAAATTGTATGCTGCTGAACTTGAAGTAGGTTTTTGAAACCAAAAATATCATTGCGAGGTACGAAGCAATCTTAATTTTACACTTAGGCTGCTTCGTGCCTCGCAGTGACGATGACCAATATTTTAAAGAGCATACATTTTGAATCAGTACCAAAATTATACTACTCAAACATACTTCTCATATCTTACTTCGTAAATAATATCTCTCACATAGTACTTTATAATTCCTCTCAAAGCAGTATTAAAAAACTTTTACTTTGCAACAACCGAAATTATTATGGCAAAAGATAAAAAACAAGCTGCACTAGGTTTCATATTCATTACACTATTAATAGATATAATTGGTTTCGGCATCATCATTCCAGTATTGCCATCACTTATTCAAAGTCTTACACATAGCACTATGAGCCAAACCGCTAAATATGGTGGCTGGTTAGTGTTTGCCTATGCGAGTATGCAGTTTGTGTTCTCACCTGTGTTAGGTAACTTAAGCGATAAATACGGTCGTAGGCCAATATTGTTGTTTTCATTATTTGGTTTTGGTATCGATTATTTGTTTCTTGCTTTTGCCCCATCTATTTTTTGGTTATTTATTGGTAGAATGATTGCAGGTATTACTGGCGCCAGCATCACCACAGCAGCAGCTTACATTGCAGATATTAGTACGCCAGAAAAGCGTGCCCAAAACTTCGGAATGATTGGTGCAGCCTTTGGTTTGGGCTTTATTATTGGGCCATTTTTAGGTGGTACACTATCGCATTATGGTGTTAGAATTCCATTTTTTGCTGCTGCAGGTTTATCGTTACTTAACTGCTTATACGGTTACTTTATTTTGCCAGAAAGTTTAAGTAAACAAAACCGTCGTGAATTTGATTGGAAACGTGCCAATCCTTTAGGTGCATTGCAACAATTAAATAGATACCCAGTTATTGCAGGGCTTGTATTATCTATTACGTTAATTTATATTTCTGCCCATGCGGTGCAAACAACTTGGAGCTATTTTACAATTGAACGATTAAAGTGGGATGCAAAAATGATTGGTTACTCATTGGGTGTAATTGGTGTTTGTATAATGATTGTGCAGGGTTTATTGGTTCGTGCCGTTATCCCTAAATTAGGGCAAGAGAAAAGTGTGTATGTTGGTTTGGCATTTTACACGCTAGGGTTTGTACTGTTTGCGTATGCCTCTACCACCTGGATGATGTTTGCGTTTACAGCGGTGTATTGCTTAGGGGGTATTGCAGGGCCGTCTATTCAAGGGCTAATTTCTACACACGTACCAGCCAACGAACAGGGCGAATTGCAAGGAGCTTTAGCTAGTTTAATGAGTGCCACATCGGTTGTTGGGCCTTTATTAATGACAAATATTTTCGCCTATTTCACAAAGCCAACTGCATCTATCTATTTTCCAGGTGCCCCGTTTTTATTAGGTGCATTTTTAACATTTATCAGTACAATTTTGGCTTACAGAAGTTTTAAGGCAGAAAAAGTATAAAGGCTTTGCTATAGCATTTAAAAAGCAATATACCGTTTATATAATTTTATAATTTAATCATGCATTTTAAAGGTTAGGCATAAAAAAAGGGCCAGGATAAAAATCCAGCCCCGTTTTAAAATCCAATATCCTATGAAAAACCGTGGCGAATATAAGAACCTCTTGTGTTATAAAACAAAGCATCTTTAAAAGTTGTTGAATATGTTCGTTTCCTCTTAATTTCCCTTAGTAATAATACTCGTTAAAGGGGCGAACCTTAAATTTCTTTCAAAGAAATTGCATTTTTTTAAAATACCTTTTAACCATTTATCCATTTATTTTGTTACAACCTAAATTTTTATATGAGCCTAAAAATAGTAGTCGCAATAACTGGTGCAAGTGGTAGCATTTATGCTAAAGTGTTATTAGATAAGTTGGTGCAAATGCAGAGTCAATGGCAAGAATTAAGTGTGGTGATGAGTAAAAACGCTAAAGAAGTTTGGAAAACCGAATTGGGTAACGAGGATTATAATAATTACAACGTCCGCTTTTTCGAAAAGATGGATTTTTCAGCACCGTTTGCTTCGGGTTCAGCAAAATACAATGTAATGATTGTAGCACCTTGTAGTATGGGCACTTTGGGCAGAATTGCTAGTGGTGTTAGCGATGATTTGATTACACGTTCAGCAGATGTAGTTTTAAAAGAAAGACGAAAACTTATTTTAATGGTAAGAGATACCCCCTATAGTCTCATTCATATAAAAAACATGGAAGCAGTAACTCTTGCAGGTGGTATTATTGCACCTGCTACACCTTCTTTTTACAGTTTACCAAAAACAATGGAAGAATTGGCAGCCACAGTAGTTGATAGAATTTTAGACTTAGCAGGATTGGATATTAGTACCTATCGTTGGGGTAAATAGCTATCTCATTCTTCAAGATGATATTTTTTAAAATAAAAATGCCCACACAATTGTGAGGGCATTTTCGTTATTATTTTATTGTTTAAAATATCATAACATTATTAACCTAAATAAGCTTTTAAAGCATTACTATAACGAGCCTTTTGTAAGCGTTTAATAGCACGTTCCTTAATTTGACGGATACGTTCTTTGGTTAAATCGTACTTAACACCAATTTGTTCAATTGTTACACCGTTTTCGCCATCAAGACCAAAATAAGCATTTACAATTTCAGCTTCACGGGGACTCAAGCTTTTTAAAACTCGGCGAATTTCTTCACGTAAACTGTCCTTCATTACATCTTCATCTGTATCATCGCTACCTTCTAATAAATCACCCATCGCAACATCTTCTGCTTCATGTACTGGCGCATCTAACGATGTGTGACGTGTATTACTTTGAAAAATGTTGTTAATTTCAGTTTCACTCATTTCCAAAATATCACTCAACTCTTCGGTACTTGGCTCACGTTCGTGCTCTTGTTCAAAAGCCATGTAGGCTTTGTTTGCTTTGTTGTAAGTACCAATTTTGTTTTGTGGTAGGCGTACTAATCTACCTTGTTCCGCCAAAGCTTGTAAAATTGATTGACGAATCCACCATACGGCATAAGAAATAAATTTAAAACCCTTTGTTTCATCAAAACGTTGAGCCGCTTTAATTAAGCCTAAATTACCTTCATTAATCAAATCACTTAAAGAAAGGCCTTGGTGTTGATATTGTTTTGCAACAGATACCACGAAACGCAAATTGGCCTGCACTAATTTGTCGAGAGCTCTCTGATTACCCATTTTGATTTTCTGAGCCAGCGTGGTTTCCTCTTCGGGAGTAATCATCGGAATTTTAGAAATTTCCTGCAGATACTTTTCTACGGCCTGTGAGTCTCTGTTGGTAATCTGGGTTGCAATTTTGAGCTGCCTCATAGTCTATATAAATTATGCTTAAATATAATGGTGAATAGACCAATTTTGTTATAAGAACGTTGCAAAATCTTCAAAACTATTCACCTAAATTTTATAAAGTGGGCGAAAGTACGGTTCTATGACCGAATTAACGCATTTTGATAAGGAAAGTTTCAGTAAAAGAATGTATTTAACACAAGGCATTATCTTATAAAAAGCAATTGAAAAGGGTTCCCCAAACAAATTTTTATTTTGTGTTCTTACTATCCTTTGTTCCTTTGTAAAAAACTGTTAGATCATGTCAAAACAATTGTTTTTTATTTTTTTCTATTGTGTAAATACAGCACTTTTTGCCCAAAAGCCCACTATTACTATTATAGATACCAGCAAAAAAGTAAGTATTCGTGGGTTAAGTGTGGTTAATGATAATGTGGTTTGGTGTAGTGGTAGCAATGGTTCGGTAGCAAGAAGTATAAATGGTGGTAAAACCTTTATTTGGCAAACCGTTGCTGGTTATGAAAAACGAGATTTTAGAGATATTGAAGCTTTTGATACCAATACTGCTATTATTATGGGTATTGCAGAACCTGCCATCATATTAAAAACAAAAGATGGTGGCAAAACTTGGAAAAAAGTGTTTGAAGACAGTACAAATGGTATGTTTTTAGATGCAATGGATTTTGATGAAAAGGGTAATGGCATTGTAATTGGAGACCCGATTGATAAGAAGCCGTATATTCTTTTATCAAAAAATAAAGGTGATGATTGGTTGAGAGATAAAAGAAGTGATACCTTAATAGTTGGTGAAGCTTTTTTTGCATCAAGTGGCACTAATATAAAAATAATTAAGAATAATATTGAATTATTAAAAAGCTATTTATTTGCAACGGGAGGCACTAAATCCACTTTGTACATTGATAATACTAACAAATGTTTTAAAGTGCCCATCATTCAGGGTAAAGCTTCTACAGGGGCAAATTCAATAGATGTATATAACAATAAAGCCGTAATTGTTGGTGGAGATTTTGCCAATGATACAGACACAACTGGTAATTGCGTCTTAGTTGATTTACAAAAAAAATTACCCAAATTCTCACATCCTCAAACCTCACCGCATGGCTATAGAAGCTGTGTGGTGTATATTAACAAAAATACATTGGTAGCCTGTGGCACAAGTGGTGTTGATATTAGTTATGATGAAGGAAACAACTGGCAACTAATTTCTACCCAAAGTTTTCATGTTGTACAAAAAGCTAAAAAAGGTAATGCCATTTATTTAGCAGGAAGCAGAGGTAAAATTGCAAGGCTTAAGCTTTAAAACATTTTTAAACCTTTTTAAGCCTTACAAATCCGCAAAGTCCATGTTTTAGTTTTTATGCAGCAGGGTTATATTGGGGGCTTCTTTTTAGAAGCCCCATTTTATTTTAAGCAGCTACTGTTATTTTTTTATTAGAGGTAAAATAACCAGTTTAAATAATATAACCACTAAAGCCATCAAAAACATCAAAATTGAAATGCGATTCATACCATGCATATATTTCATCCATTGGGTACGCTGGTCGTTAGGGTCACGCTTTTTTATGTATAAATATTCTGCTAATTGTTTTAAAATGCCCATAAAATAATGTTTATGTAGATGTAACAATATCGGTAGTAATTATGTTGTATAAGTTTACATTTCTATAACATAATTTTATGTAAGTAAAGTTAATTGATCTCGTATATAGTAGCACTAAACACAAAAAAGTAATTATGAAAAAGTACGTATCCGCCTTATTGGCACTCACTATCATCATTGGTTCATGTAATGCACAACACCCTAAAAAACAAAATTTCTCTAAAGGTAAAACCGAAGCTGAATGGAAGCAAACATTAACGCCACAACAGTTTGAAATTATGGTAAAACGTGGCACAGAAACGCCCTTTAAAAACCCCTATTTTAACAACCATGAAAAAGGTATTTATGTAAGTGCAGCTACTGGCGAACCGTTGTTTAGTTCTGACACAAAATTTGAATCTGGTACGGGTTGGCCAAGTTTTTGGGCACCAATTGACCCGACCAAAGTTACTGTTGTAAAAGATGATAGTTATGGTATGGAAAGAGATGAAGTGATTGAAAAAAGCACTGGATTGCATTTAGGCCATGTATTTAACGATGGCCCAAAACCAACAGGCATGAGATATTGCCTTAATTCAGCCGCATTAAAATTTATAAAAAAATAGTTAGTACAGGTTATTCTTGCTTAGTAATTAGCTGTCAGATTTTTCCTGATGGCTAATTTTTTTATAATCTATTTTAAACTATTTTGCCAATCTAACCATAACGAATCAATGGAAGCTACCCATAAATTAAATGCCGAAAACTGGATTACAAATTATTCGGATGCATTGTACAAATACACGGTAATACGTGTAAACGATACTGGTATTGCTGAAGATATTGTACAAGAAACGTTTTTAAGTGCCTGGAGAAACAAAGACAATTATAAAGGCCAAGCGTCGGAAAAAAACTGGCTATATACCATTTGTAAAAATAAAATTATAGACCATTATCGTAAAAAAGGCAGCAGTATTGTGCAATATGGGGAGGCTGATAATACCGGTAGCTTCTTTGACGAAGCTGAACATTGGAATAATGAAAATAGCCCAAAAGAATGGGGCATCAATTATCAGCAAACTGTTGATAAGAAAGAGTTTTACGGTATTTTAGAGAAGTGTAAAACCAAGTTACAACAATTGCAACAATCTGTATTTGTGATGAAGTATTTAGAAGATTTAGATACCGAGGAAATTTGTAAGGTGTTAGGTATTACAGCGTCAAACTACTGGGTGTTGATACATCGTGCCAAATTAAGTTTGAGAAGTTGTTTGGAAAAAAATTGGGTGAACATTTAAAGACAATGTGATGAAGAAATTAATGAACATAAGTTGCAAAAATGCCACATACCTTATCTCGCAAAAAGAGGAAGGAGAAATTGGTTTTTTGAATTCTATAAAACTGCGGATACATTTAGGTATTTGTACAGCTTGTAAACTATTTGCTAAACAAAGCTGGTTTATAAAAATAAACGCCAAACATAACCCTGAGCATTTAGAGGCTTTCTTATCAAACGAAGCGAAACAAAAAATTGATTTTGCCTTAAAAAGCGAGTTTTAAGCATTTAATAATAAACCCAAACCAAGTATATCAATTTCAAATTTGTTATTATCAAGCGTTGTAAAAGATAATAAATAGCGCTCGCTATTATCTGAAAAAGAGGTTGCCAAAATACTGCGTTTGGTTTTTTTGGCAAATAGCCCATAGCGTAATAAATAATGTATATCATTAGGTTGTAAATAGCTAGGCAAGTGCAAATCTGTGCTTACTTTTTGCTTTCCTATAAATGAATAAATGGGTGAATTACCCAATAATTGTGAGGCTGTATTACTTAAATTTTCGATGCTACTTTCCTTAAATGCCTTTAAGGTCATGTTATCATTTGTTAGTTGGTGGTAGGCCTCAATTGCCAATTGTTTAGCGTAGGCATTCATTAATTTATAATCCTTCATGGCTATTTCCTTCAACCTTTCGGCTACCGATAGCTCATAAATTGGGAAATATTTTTGGAGAATATGCTTTTTTGTTTGGAAAGAAATTGGCTCGAAAAGGGGTGTTATTGTTTGCTTAAGTTCGTCGGTTAAAATATTATCCAATAGTTCCACGGCAAAAATCTGGTTTTCAATATTGGCAGTTTGCGTATTCAATATTTCTTGTATAACCGTGATAGCTTTTTTATCAAACAGCAACTTTAAAAGTTCTAGTAAAAGATTTTTGTTAGTTAGTTGATAGGCTTCAATTTCTTTATTGATTAGTGGATTGTTAAGCGGTAATAAATCAAGTAAAGCAGCATCGGCCCAAACAATTTCTTCAACACAAGATTGTGTAAGGTTCGAGAAGTAAAACCTATTATCTGCCGAAGGCGCAAAACTCTGTCCAGTAAGGGTTTTAAGTAATTGCAGCCTTAACGAAATATCACTTAGGTCGTACATTTCCTTAATAAATTTTTGCTTTTCAGTTGCTGAAATAAACTCTGTATAAGCAATGATAAGTAACCTGTTAAACACATTATCGTTCTTAAAATAAGCGTTTATTATTTTACGTGATAAATAGCCATCTTTATTATCTATCGCCGTTTGTATAGCAGGGTTGTAACACCCTATCAATTGCTCGAGCAATACCTGATTTGGGCTTTGCAACAATTTAATAACCGTGCCCAAGGTTTTATTTAAACTTAGCTCATCATTTACACCTTTTAACAACTTTCTTTCAAGCAACCAATTATCAGCAGCTGAGCTTGTAATATTTGTAGCAGCTGTTCTTATTTGGTGTAAATAAGTTTGTATCTTATTTTTATATTTTACATATAAATTACTTACCAACAGCACCCAAACCGCAAAAGCCAACAAACTTACCAAACTCATAATGTATAAAAAATACAGGTTATCGCTTTTGGGTTGCAGCCTTGTTATTACTAATAAAATAATGCCTGAAATAATAATGGAAAATTGACTTATTGTTCCTTCAATACTAGATTGAATTGATGCCCTTTCACTTGGTTCTGCCAATTGGTACAGCACTCTCATAGCAGGCATTGTAAGTCCTTTTCGTATTACTCTTTCACTCCACTTATTGAATAAAAAAAAGGCGATAAAAAAGAAGGCAACATCATCCATTAAAAAGTAAGAACCAAACGCAAGCAAGGTTGATGCAAATAGCAAACATGGTAATATCAATAGCGAAAAACGCATGCCTTTTGTACTAAGTAAATTACCAGAAAGCAACGAAAAAATGAGTTCCCCAGATTTGATAATACTGAACAAGAATGAAATGATAATCGACACCTCAATGCTAGACAATTGTGCAAGTGTACGAACAGAAATAAGGTAGGCATAATCAGATAAATAAACCGCCAACACTGAGAAAAGAGTTACTAACCCAATGGTTACAAAAAAGGGTTCTTTAACAAAAAAACTCCAATTGATTTTTCTTAAAATAATAGACTCTTTTTTAAAAGTAAATTTATTCTTGTGCTGAAAAATGATTTTTCTTATTGGGATAACTGATAATAAAATTGATATTCCCGAAACGATAAATAGAACGCTTGGATTGTCTGTTAATTTTAAAATAAATGGTATTAATAAATAGCCAATTATTGAAGCAATTACTTCGCCAGTGCCAATTAAAGCCGATAGTCTTTTGCTTTGCGATAAATTGAACAATTGTAAGCTTAAACCAGAAAAACCAACTACGAATAATACCGAAAAAGGGAACACCAAAATAAACCCTGCATACGCAATATAAATGCTAGCAGGATGATTGATCGTATCAGCCCGATGAAAGAAAAACAATAGAAAACTTACAAATGCAAAACCTACCAAACAAGCAATAAAACTGCTTGCCACGCCAGCCCTGCGTTGGATGGCACGATAAAAGCCCATTAAAAAAACACCAATTATACCAGCTATGATATAGGCAAATGGGATGTTGGTGATTGTAACTCTTTTCAGGAAATAACTATTAGCTGCCACAAAGTAAAACGAGGTTGAAAAGCCTAATAAAAACGAATGCAGAAACATCACCCAAAACAACCATTGCTCCTCTGGATGCACATTTGATAAAAGATTGAAACGTTTGGATAACCGCATATAGTCAAGCTGTTTTGATGGCAGCATTTAAACAGGTAAAACCAAGTAATAATGCTCATCGTTTTCACCAACAATTTGCCAGCCAAAATTGGTGGCAGATTTAAAAGATCGTTGATTGTCCTTTGAAATAGTTGTAAACAAATAATCAAAGCGGTCACTCAATAATTTTTTAAACTCATTGCGTACCAATGAAATTAATCCAGTACCATGAAAAGCCTCTGCTACAGCGGTTTGTGCCCCAATAGCAATCCTAGAACCGCTTGGTAAAACGCCTGTTGCAATTAAATTATTGGCAACGTCTCTATGCTCTAGCAAAATACCTTCAGCAATATGGTTTACCGATAACATATAAGCAGTTAAATCAACACCCTTCATTGCAATAACTATTGCTTTGTCGTTTATTAATCTTTCAAAAGTGGCTTCATCAAAACTGCCACTTAAAAATCCTTTCATAGTATTTACACCCAATAAATTGCGTTGCCATTTTTTATTTAAACAAATTAATTGACCAATGTCTGCAGTTTCGGCTAACCTAATATCCATCTGCTTTTCATCGTTATTTGTGGTTACAGGATAAGTCATTTTGAGTTATGAGTTATGGATTATAAATTATAAGTTGAAATTATTTAAGCACCAAATTCACTAATCATACCACCAATATAAATTCTTTTTTTTGCCTCGTCAAAACTGCCCATTTCTACGCCACCAACAAAACCATTCTCCTCGTTATATGGGCAGAGGATGCTGAATTTTTTACAATTGGCAGCCCCCAAATACTGATGCCATAAAGGTAATAATGAGCAATTAGCAGATCCACAAGAAATATCTTCGTTAATGCCCAAATGTGGTGCAAAAATACGCACTTCATAATCAATGTTTGCCTCTTTAGATTTAGCGGTCAAGAATATACCCCTAATATTTTCTGCTGCCAATACAACTGCGAGTTCGTGATATAAAGGCTTAGCATTTCTCAAAGTATTTATATCATCTAACATAATAATTATATCGTTTAATTGGTGACAAAAATAAACCGATTGATAGCTAGTAATTCCCATCACATCAACAAACCAATCTGTCTTCAAATCCTTTGCTGCATTGGGTTTGTAAGCAGGCATATCAATTGTAAAAACATCGCCCTCTTTATTACTTTCTATAATCTCATCTGTATCATCATCTACACTAATTAATTTATAAAAAACCGACTTTTCGTACCCATATATTTGGTGTACAAAAAAAGCTACTACCAAAGTTGCATGACCACACAAACCGAAACGTTCACCTGCTGGAGTATAATATTCAATATCAAAATGGTTATCCAATTTTTGTGTTACAAAAGCCGTCATAGGGGCTTTTTCTGCCAGAGCAATTTTACTCATTTCATTTTTTGATGGCATTATTTGATTACAAAAAACAACACTAGCTGGATTACCTAAAACTGATCGCCCATTTATAATGTCTTTATGTGTAAATGCTCTTGCTCTAAAAACCTGCATTGGTTATTTTTTTAGCTTTTATTAAAATTCGTAATTAAGCTTTATAAAAATATTTCGCCCAGGCTGTAAAATGCTCGATGGCGTAGCAATACCATCAGCGGTTCTAACACCAGGATGAAAATATTTTCTATCGAATAAATTATTGCAAACCAATTGTAATGTGGCATTTTTTAAAACGTTAACCAACCCTATTGCCGTATTAGAAATGAAGTAGCCAGGAAAATTTTCCGGGTTAGCTGGTACCGTAGTTCCTACGCCAACAGGTCTGCCACTCATATAGTTAGTGCGAAAATTTACATTTAGTTTATTAAAAAACAAGTAATTAATAATGCCATTTATGTGATGTGTGGAAATGTCGCCAACACGTAAGTCTACCTTGTTTTCATTGTCATCTTGGGTTTGTTTAGGGTTGGCATAAGTATAGTTTAAATCAATACTTATGCCCTTGTTTTTATACGCCAAGTTGCTTTGTACGCCAAAAATATTAAATTGTCCAACGTTTTGGTTTTGGGTTACCGTAGCTGACAATTTTCTTTCGCCCACAACATTATGAATAATACTCTCATAAAAATCTACATCTACACTCAAGTATTTATTTATTTTCTTTGAAACTGATAGCTCAAAATTTTTGATTGATTCGGTACCCAATGTGGGGTTTGGGATACGAGTACCAGAAGTAGAAAATTTTGTAAAATTTGATACGTTTTCAACACCTCGGCTATAAATAATTTTTGCTACCCAATCTTTTCGTATATAATCTAGCACAAAACGTGGCGATAGTTCGGTACCATAACCACCATTTTGACGGATATTATTATTATCAACCCTTGTACCAGCAGTTATGCCCCAATATTTACTAAACCTATAGCTACCTTGGGCATACACACCAATATCATCTACATCAAATTGATTACCGCCGGCTTGAATACCTGCAAATACCCCAACCTCTTCTGGTATTGGCGTATTTGTGCTATTTAAATAATTACCCTGCAATTGGCTATTCCTATATTCTATACCCGTTACTAAATAAAAATTAGTACTTGGTGTATATAAAAATTTTAATTCGGTTCTAAATTGCTTATTAGTTAAAAAATAATAGGTAGTGTTATAGAATGGTGCAGTTTCATTTACTAAATCTTTTATGCCTAAATTTTTACGGGCATAATTATTAACTGTGGGCACACGGGTATTATTATTTAGATAATGGTTACGGTAGTTTGAAAAACTTGTAACCGTTAATTTATTACTCAACCTCCTTTCGTATTTCATGTATAAATACGAGCGTTCGGGTATCCAATAAACATTATTTAACGCCTGTGCAGCATCTGTAAAAAATGTACCAGCAGCTTCATTTCTTCTCATTTTTTGAAAGCCGAAAGAGAAGCTCCCAATATTTATTTTGGCATTAATTAAATACGAATTCGAAGGATTTGCAAACCCAACTTTTTTACCCAGTACAATTTCGTCATATGCACTTTTATCTAGTATTCTTGCGCGGGCCTGACCGGCATCGGTTAACACGATACTATCAGCGTTACCAGTTGACCCATAAATATTATAGTACGGGTTTGATGCTGCTAAACCATTAGCGTTAATATATGATTGTGCACCTGTTTTAATGTTCAATAGATTTTTATAATTAATCCGATCATAAACAGAAGGATCATAATCGAAAAAAGGCTGCGATGATAAATCGTGCCTATCGCTTCCATAAACTCTTGCCGTTAACGAGAAAGAAAAGATATCTTTTTTATATGCCACAGCTAGGTCTGCATATTTACTATTATACGATCCGTAACCTACAGCCGCATTAACACTGACAGCTTTATTTTTCACCATTTCTTCGGGTTCTTTGGTAATAATATTTATAACCCCAACAAATGCGTTAGTGCCATACAAAGTAGAGGCTGGCCCATAAATAACCTCAATTCTTTTAATGTTAATTAATGGATATTGGCGTGAAATATCGGCTGTATTTGTCCATAAATCATTCTCTTCAACTCCATCAACTAGAAGTAATGTTTTTTCGGTTGTTTGTGTACGTAAGCCACGCTGGTAGATGGTTGCATAGTTTACACCATAGCTAAGTGAAATATCAAAACCTGGCAAATCTTGCAGCACTTCTATAATATCGGTATAGCCACGTTGTTCAATTTCTTCTTTGGTAATAATGTTAATAGTAGCTGGTGCTTTACGAATATCCTCTAGCTTTTTAGATACCGATGATACTAGATTAATACGTTGTGCAGCCCTTATTTTATCTACCTCATTTCTAAAGCGTTCTGGGTCTCTGGCATCTGTTTGAAAATCATCTTTAACCAACAATAATTCTTCAATATTATTATCGGCTTTTTGAAAAGAATCTATTGCCAAATAACTCATAGATAATATCCTAAGGGCTTCAATTTTATCATTAAAATTATTGATGCCATTTTGCCCCAAACAAGTTTGTAAGTTATTGATAGCTTCTCTAAAACGTCCAATTTCATAAAGTTTACTAGCATCCTGCACAGTGTTTGGGCCACATGTTATTTGGGCAGAACCTGTAATTGAAAGTGCGGTGAAAAATGTAAAAAGTACTTTCCTTAACATGCTTATTTGTTTAAGGTTTGGTATAAGCCAGCAGTTGTTGTATGCCAGCCAAAAATGCGTTTATCTTCACTGCCACTGTATAAAAAACTACCATTGGCACTGTATAGCAAACAGTAAATCCATTTGCTATGTCCATTAAGGGTTATTATATCTTCTGGGCCTTTTTGCAAAGCAGATTTTACATCTATTAAACTTATGGTTGCATCGGCGCTTGCAATTGCCAATTGTATCTTGCCATCGGTCAGCTTTGCAAATTTTACATCGCTAACGGTTGATAAATGCAAGCTTTGTGAAAAAATATTTTTACCCTTAATTTCTCGTAGCCAAACGCCACCATCGTAAGTGCCTGCTGCAATATAAGTTTCAGTTGCATCTACCGCTAAACTCATCACTTTAGATGATATATTATATGTTTCAGCAGCCGCTATCTTAACATCGTTCCAGATATTATAAGTAACAATTTTATTACCCGAAGCCATATAAATTTTACCGCTTTTTGTTACGGTTACACAAGTCACATCATTTATTGCAATAACTGGTTCGGTAACCAATAAACTCGCTTCAAAATGGTAACGTTCAATCTCGTTACTTCCTAAAATATAAAAGTGAGTATTATCAACAAATGCAGCATTTTTTGCAATGCCTGAGAACTTAAATCTGTACAACTCTTTTACGGGATTTGCAACGTTAGAAATATCCATTATAAAACCATTACCCAATGCAGTTGCAATAATTAATTTACTACCATCTGGCGACGTTGCTAATGCTCTAATATCTTCTTTTATATCAAATTTTGAAGATGGTGTAACAGTACCTTTATCTGTATTTGCAATATATAAAATTCCACTTTCATCAGCCGTATAAACTGCACTACCATTGGGCTTCATCGCCATACACCTTACTGGCGAGCTATGATATGTTGCTTGATTTTTATTATTAATGGCTTTTACCCAGTTAGCGTTTAAAGCTGTATAAATATTGCTATTCTGTTTTGGACCCTCATTTTTTTGGTTCAGTTCGTAGGCTTTTAGTGCCATTTTTTTACTCTCGGCAAGCTTATCAGCATTTAACAAGAGCAAAGCCTGATAAGACATATTTCTACTTTCTGCCAAATCTTTTAACCTTGTAGAAACCTGCTTTTCTTTAACTGCCAATTGTTCATTAGTTTGGGCTTTGATGGTTTGCTTTTGGGCAATATCGCTTTGCTCTTTTGCTATTTTAGCATTCTCTTCTGCAATCAATTTTTGACGTTCAGCATTTTCCTTTTCGCCTTTGGCAATAGCTTCTTGCAACTTGGCTTTTTGCTCACTTTCCTGGGCTTTTATGCGTTGCGTTTCTGCAATAGATTTTTGTGCAATAGCCTCATCTTTACTTATTTCTGCTAGTTGTTTTTGCTCCAATGCTTCCACACTTTTTTGTTGGGCAATTTTGGTTTGTTGCTGCGCAATTTTTTGTTGTTTTAATGCCTCTTCGCTTTTTTGTACCGCTAATAATTTTTGCTTGGTAGCTATATTTTTTTGCTGAAAAGAATAGATAGACAATAGGAACCCAACTATTGCCACCAATGAAATAATAATTGCTGCAACCTTTGCCCTTCTAAGACGTTGCTTTTGCATCATCTCCTTGTGTTGCAACTCTATATCGTACTGTTTTTTGCTATACTCTAAAAATAAGATAGCCTTCTCGTAATAATTGTTGTAACGCCCTGCCCATATAGCATTTGGATTATTTTCTTCCCTCCATTTCCAACTAAGTTGCAGTTCAGGATCACGCCACAAACCGCCCCTACCCGTTTCATATAAATTAGCTGCTTCGCAGAGGCGTAAATATTCTCGTGCAGATTGATTTTCTTCATCCACCCAAACCATCAATCTATCCCAAACACGCATAATACTTTCATGTGAAATATCAATGATAGAATCGTTATCCAACGGCACACCACAAAGAGGCATTAAAAAGCCACGGCCTTTTTTCCTAAAAATCTCTATTACTTCAATAACCTCCGCTAAAGATGCATTTACAAGTTCGCATATTTCAAATAAACGTCTCGGCCTACGGATACCTTTTGCATCACTTCCTTTGTCGGTTAATGCTTTGAATAAGTTTTCACAAATTTGTTGTTGCTTTTCAGTTTGCAACTCTACATATGCTTCCTCGGCATGTTGCGATAAAGCGTGTTGCATTGTACCAATTGCTTCATAATCTTCGAGGTCTATTGGTCGTTTGTCGTTATTTTTCTTTTTCCAAATATCCCAAGTACGCATTAAGGCATGTTGCAAAATTGGTAACTGATCGGGGTTGTCGCCAACATCATTAAGCAATTGGTTTAATAACCTTGGGGCCACATCTGCACCACCAACTGCAATTGGCCCAGTAATGGCATCCTTACGTTCTTCACGGGTCATCCGTGGTACTAAATATTGCCCTTCATTTATCGCTTCTGGTAAACCTCTAAACGCTGTACAATCACTCAAAAAATCGCTTCGCATTGTAAACACCACGTAAATCGGTAAGTCTTTCTGTTCCACAGCTTTTAATAGTAAATTGATAAATGCAACCGCATCTCTTTTACCCTCCTTTGCATCTTTTTCGTATTGGCTAAAGCGAAACAATTCCTCAAACTGATCTACCAAAATCAGCAATTTGTTTTTTGTATCAATGCCCGATTGGCGATAAGCTTCTATTAAGCCCAAATTACTTCTTCGTAAAATGCTTTCATTAATAGCTTTATAAATCTGCTCTTCTTCACTATTTTTAATATTATATAGCACGCCATCTTCGCTTAAACCCTTTGCCATATTGCCTATTGGGTCGTAGCCTGGGCGAAACATACAAATCTTCCAAGCACTGCCTTCACCAGCCATCAGTCCACTGTACAAAGCTGGTATCAGCCCCGATTTTACTAACGAAGATTTACCACTACCAGATGAGCCGATAACCACTAAAAAACGGGTATGTCGTAGCTTTTTTAACAGCTCGTCAACTTGCTTTTCACGTCCAAAAAACAGAACATCTTCCTGCTCCTCAAAAGCACGAAGCCCTGGAAATGGATTGAAGTATGTTGTTTCCTCTTGTAGCATTGGTAACGATTATATTTTTTGCAATAAGCTTTTTAATTTGTCTTTTGGCAAACCTTCCATGCCATTTATCACCTCAGCCTCCAGTGTTCTAAAACGGGTTTTTAACGAACTATTGGTTCAGCCAAGGCATTAACAATAATAACGAATACAGGCTAAATTTTCAATGGATGCCCACTATTAGAACTCATATCAGCTAATTGTGAATATTAAAAGTTTGGAACTTAAAAATAGCTTTAAAATATGATTTTTAAATATAGATTATGTGAACAGTTATTTTTGAAATTGAATTGATTTATCGGGTTAGTTGAATCTTGTTAGTTTAACCCGTACACGCTTGTTATTCAAACTCTTCCACTCCACCATTATCTTTACAAAACTAACAACCGTTCGTTTTATGAATTTAGAATTTAACCGCAATGAAGATTGGATGAAATTATCCATTAGCAAAACAAAGCAATACGTTGATAATATAAAGCTTGGTGGTGGTAAAAAAGCCATAGAAAAACAACACGAACGCAACAAATTAACACCCCGAGAACGCATTGATTTTCTAATAGACAAAGACACCATTTTTACCGAAATTGGCACTTTTGCTGGTTTTGAAATGTATGAAGAACAAGGTGGCTGTCCAAGTGGTGGAACTGTTGGTGGGCTTGGGTTTGTAAGTGATAGACTATGTATGATTGTTGCAAACGACCAGACTGTAAAAGCTGGTGCGTGGTTCCCAATAACTGGCAAGAAAAATTTGCGTTTACAGGAGATAGCTATGGAAAATAAACTACCTGTAATTTACTTGGTAGATAGTGCTGGAGTTTACTTACCAATGCAAGATGAAATATTTCCTGATAAAGAACATTTTGGGAGAATTTTTAGGAACAATGCAAAGATGAGTGCAATGGGAATTACACAAATTGCTGCCGTTATGGGTCCATGTGTTGCAGGTGGTGCTTACTTGCCAATTATGAGCGATGAAACGTTGATGGTAGAAGGGAATGGCAGTATTTTTTTAGCAGGTTCTTACCTTGTAAAAGCAGCCATTGGCGAAGATGTTGACAATGAAAAACTAGGTGGTGCAACAACACATACTGCTATAAGTGGCATTGCAGATTATAAATTTGAAACAGAGCAAGATTGCCTAAAGCATATCAAAAAAATAATTAGTAAAATAGGCAAACAAACCGTTGCTGGTTTTGACAAAATTAAAGCTTTGCCTCCCTCAAAAAATCCTTTAGAGATTTATGGCATCATGGGAGAAGGGAATGCAAAACCGTACGATATTTTAGAAATTATTGAGCGGATTGTAGATGCTTCTGAAGTTGATGGGACAAATTCTTCTTTTGATGAATTTAAAAAAGATTATGGCAAAACAATTGTTTGTGGCTACGCAAGACTAGATGGTTGGGCAGTTGGTATTGTAGCTAACCAAAGACTAATAAGTAAAACGGCAAAAGGTGAACTACAATTGGGTGGCGTGATTTATAATGATAGTGCCGATAAAGCCGCCAGGTTTATTATGAATTGCAATCAAAAGAAAATTCCACTGGTTTTTTTGCAAGATGTAACCGGCTTTATGGTTGGTAGCCGAAGTGAACATAGCGGCATAATAAAAGATGGTGCAAAATTGGTAAATGCAGTAGCAAACTCTGTTGTTCCAAAAATTACCATTATCATCGGAAACTCTTACGGGGCAGGCAATTACGCCATGTGCGGCAAGGCCTACGACCCCCGTTTTATTTATGCTTGGCCGAGTGCAAAAATTGCAGTTATGGGTGGCGAACAAAGTGCTAAAACTTTACTACAAATTCAAGTGGCAAGCATGAAAGCAAAAGGTAAAGAAGTTAGTGCCGAGGAAGAAAAAATATTGTTTGATAAAATCAAGAATAGCTACGATAAGCAGACGTCGCCCTACTATGCAGCAGCACGTTTATGGGTTGATGATATTATAGATCCTAAAGCAACCAGGCAATACATTAGCACCGCATTAAATGCTGCAAATCATAACCCAGATATAGCTGATTTTAAGATGGGAGTTTTTCAAGTGTAAATATGAAAAGTGCAATATTCAAAGGCGAGTTGTATGTTTGTTTTATTAGTTAATTTCATGTTTCACTATTTAAATTTCAGTATATGAAGTCATATCCAATTTATCAAGTCAATGCATTTACCAATAACATTTTTGGCGGTAATCCTGCAGCAGTTTGTCCATTAACAGAATGGCTACCAACCGAGACGATGCAAGATTTGGCTAAAGAGAATAATTTATCAGAAACCGCATTTTTTATACCAGATGGCGACATCTTTCACATACGTTGGTTTACTCCCGAATTTGAAATTGATTTAGCGGGTCATCCTACCCTTGCAACAGCTTATGTTATATTTAATTATTTAGGGTATCAGAAAGAAGAGATCACTTTTAGTAGTAACAGTGGTTTACTGCATGTTACCAAAAAAGACAGCAATATTTTAGAGATGAATTTCCCAAGCAGAATGCCAGAGAAAACAAATCCACCAATGGCTTTAATAGAAGGTATTGGTCATCAGCCAGAGCATATTTATAAAAGTAGAGATTATGTATGTGTTTATAAAACTGAAAAAGAAGTAGCGGATTGTAAACCAGATTTTGTTTGGTTGAATCGCATTGAAGCGTTGGGCATAATTATAACGGCACCAGGCGATGACTGCGATTTTGTGAGCCGATTTTTTGTACTTAATTCAGTTATTGGCGAAGATCCTGTAACTGGTTCCGCACATGCAACTTTAATTCCATTTTGGGCAAACCAATTAGGTAAAACAACAATGGTTGCCAAACAAATTTCTAAACGTGGTGGTATTATTTATTGTGAGGATAAAGGCGAACGCGTGACTATTGCTGGTGAAAGTATTTTGTACATGAAAGGCGAATATTTTATACCGTAAGGGAAATGAAAAACGAAAAGTGAAAAATGAAAGATTAATAATTACCAACCCATTTTTCACCACTAGCTGCTCACTATTCACCCCTGTTTTTTCCCTTTTAATTTTTCACTTTTAATTTCTGAATGTCCCATTCTCTCATTATTTATACCGATGGCTCTTCTCGTGGCAATCCTGGCCCAGGCGGCTATGGCATTGTGATGTTGTGGGGCAATCAACGTAAAGAAATAGCCCAAGGCTATCGTAAAACAACCAATAATCGTATGGAATTAATGGGTGTAATTGTGGCGTTGGAAAGTTTAAAAACAAACGATATTCCACTAACCATTTATACCGATAGCAAGTACATTGTTGATACAGTTCAAAAACGTTGGTTAGATACTTGGATTAAAACAGATTTTAAAGGTGGTAAAAAAAATAAAGACTTATGGACACGCTATTACAACCTATCACGGAGCTTAAAAATAACCTTTGTTTGGGTTAAAGGACATGCCGATAATCCCTACAATAACCGCTGCGATGAACTAGCAACTACTGCGGCCGATGGTGGTAACTTTTTAGTAGATGAATGGTACGAAACAAATGGATAGTTGATAGTGCAACACAAATAACTATAACGAATCATTGTATTTGTAATAAAAAATCTTGTCAAATCATATTGTTAATCATAATAATCAGCAATAAAATAATCTGTGATAAACCCATTTAATAAACAGTTAAGCCTTTGCAGCTGGAGCGGTGGTAAGGATAGTTGCTTTGCCTTAATGCAAGCCATAAAACAAGGTTTTGAACCGAGAGTACTACTAAATGTATTAAACGAAGCAGGCAAAATTTCTCGTTCGCATGGTATTCCCTCGGCAATATTATATGCCCAAGCTAGAGCTGCGAATTTGCCCATTCATCTTATTAGCAGTAGCTGGAACGATTATGAGAAAAACTTTATAGAAGCCCTCACCTATCTTACAAAAACCCATCAATTAACTCATACCATTTTTGGCGATATTGATTTACAACCACACCGAGATTGGGAAGAGAAAGTATGCACCGCTTCTGGCTTACAAGCCGTTTTACCACTTTGGCAACAAGATAGAAAAGCATTAGTAATGCAAATGCTTAAAAGTGGCATAGAAACTATTATTGTAAGTTGTAACGAGATAATGGGAAAACGCTTTATAGGCCAACAACTAACCGAAACTTTGGTAGATGAATTGGAAAGCTTAGGTATTGATGCCTGCGGCGAAAATGGAGAATTTCATACTCTTGTTTCAAACTGCCCATTATTTACAAAGAGGATTAATGTAGCTGTTACTGGTACACAACACCATGAGAGTTATTGGTTTGCAGAGTTGGAATTAGTGGGTTGAAATTAGTATGGTTCAATGTGGCAAGGCTTACCTTTTTGTGGCCCTCCGCCCTCTTCTTTACGCTTACAAATTGGTGGTAATAATTTGTATGAATCTGCGGTAGCTTTTGTGCTATCAGCGTCGAAACCGGCGTTATTTAAGGCGGTTCTTATTGCATCTGGTGTAACACGGTCTGATAAATATTGTACACGCATTTCACCCGCTAAAAGGTTGTATTTTCTTTGTAACATGCCACTTTGCATTACATCTTCATTTTCCCTAACAAGGTATTGCTCGAGCTTTTCTTTGCATTCCCAACAACGTAAATTTGGTGATTTAATAGTTAACCATTGTGCTTTTGCAGCCATTACTTGGGCATTTATTTTTGTAAATCCAACAGACATAATCATCAACACAAAGACTAACTTTTTCATACACTTTAATTTTTTCTTACAAGTACTAAACTAATAAATTTCTCAACCTTAAACACCAACCTTCCATTCAGCAGGGTTCTTCCGCCACTCAAGCAATAATTGCTCCGTTTCTGCAGAAACTAATTTTTTCTCAAATGCAATACTTATTAGTGCTGCATAATTACTTAATGATACACAAGATAGTTTGGCAGCAGCAAACGCTTCCTCAGCAATGTTAAAACCATAGTTAAAAATACTTACCATAGCAATTACTTCTAAGCCAGCATTTCGTAACACCTCTACTACTTGCAAACTACTTTTACCAGTTGATATTAAATCTTCAATTACCACTACTTTTTGCCCCACTTGATAATGTCCTTCAATTTGATTGCCCAACCCATGTTCTTTTGGTTTTGGACGAACGTACATATACGGCAATTTTAACTGATCAGCAGCCATTGCACCCCAAGCAATACCTGCGGTAGCAACGCCTGCCAACACATCGGCTTCGGGATACTTTTCAAAAATAACATTACACAATTCGCTCTTAATAAAATCTCTCACAAAAGGGAATGACAATACTTTTCGGTTGTCGCAATAAATAGGGCTCTGCCAACCGCTTGCCCAAGTAAAAGGCTTTTCGGGACTCAATTTCACTGCTTGTACCTGCAATAGTTTCTCTGCTACCACTTTTTCATTTGTCATGCAACGAAGATAAAAGGATTTGTGATTTAGGATTTGAATCAGATGATAACTGATTAATGATTCATAAACCATGACTTTTATAGCTTCAGTTTTTACAACTATTTTTACCTAATGGAAAAACTAATAATTGTGGCAGGAGGCGGCTTGGTATTTAATGAAAATAATGAGTTATTAATGATTTTTAGACGTGGTTTCTGGGATTTGCCCAAAGGCAAATTAGACGAAGGCGAAACCATAGAAACTTGTGCTGTAAGAGAAATAAAAGAAGAAACAGGCTTGCAACAAGTGCAATTGCATCAATTAATTGGTGTTACAGAACACTTATACTTTGATAAATATTTAGGCAAAGAGGTAATAAAACAAAGCCATTGGTATTTGATGACAACCAATAGCAACCAAGTACTAACACCACAAACTGAGGAGGATATAACCCATATAAAATGGGTTGCCAAAACTACTTTACCTGACTATTTAGCTAAAAGTTACCCTAGCATTGTAGAAATTATAAACAAGTATTTATCGAGTATAAGTTCTACCACGTAACCACACTAGCAATATGGTATTTTTCAAAAAATCTCACTTTTTATGTGTCTATCTGCCTATCCGGTGACAGAATTTAGTTCATCATTTTTACCACTAATTCCTTCATTAAACCAGCATCATCTGCACTGCCATTTTTAATGCCAATACTGCGTAAATTGTAATGGTGCAATAACAATAAAATCCGCTCAATGCCTTGCTGACCATAGCTTTTAGCAGATTGCATATAATCTTTCATGAAGTAAGGGTTTATGCCTAAAGCTGTAGCAATATCCTTCTCGTTGTTAGATGGCACACCAAAAATCATATAGGTTTTACTAAAGAAATTGTAGAGTGCCGGCAATATCATTTGTATAGGTGCAGCTTTAGGATTTTGCTCAAAAAAGTGAATAATGCGGATGGCTTTTGGGAGATTTTTTTTGGCTAAAGCATCTTGCAGTTCAAACACATTAAACTCCTTACTTACGCCAATATATTTTTCAATATCATCTTCGTTAATAGCTTTTCTAGTGCCAAGGTTTACAGCTAATTTCTCTATCTCGTTTTGTAGGCGACTTAAATCGTTACCTACATGGTCTACCAGTAACGCCAATGCTCTTTGATCGATGGTTAGCCCATGGTGGTTTATCATGTGGTTAGCCCAATCTGGCAACTGATTATCATATAATTTTTTGGTAGAAAGTAACTCGCCTTTTTGCTTAAGGGTTTTTGCCAATTTACCACGACCATCTACCTTTTTATCTTTATAGCTTACTACAAAAATGGTTGATGATAAAGGATTATCAATATAGCTTTCAAGCTTCTCGATATCCTTCATGTGCTGTGCCTCTTTTAGCAACACCACTTGCCTTTCAGCAAACATAGGGTAGCGTCTACAAGCATTAATCACATCGACCCAATTGGCATCACGGCCATAAAAAACGGTAAGATTAAAGCCAGCTTCACTTTCAGACAATATTTTATGCTCGGCATAAGCCACTACTTCATCAATAAAATAAGGCTCTTCGCCTTCTAACCAATAGATGGGCTTGAAGCTTTTTCTTTTAAAATCGGCAATGATTTTTTCGGCTGACATAAGGGGCAAATATATTGGTTTAGCCTAAAGGATTGATGTATATTAACCACACATAGCAGAGTGAAGATGAAAGATTGAACGTTTAAATAAATAGTTATTAATGTAAAAAGTATTGTTGAATAATGACGGGAACTTTCCCCCAAAAAAAAACACCCAACCCCCTTTTAAAAAAAGAAGGTGGGTGAAACAATACCCCTATTGCATAAAATTCTTAAAAGTCTTATTGATGTTTGTGCTTCATGAGCGGATGGACATCTCCTACATTTTCATTTCTGGGTCTGACTTTACCACCTTTGTCTTCATTTTGGTTTTACCCATTTTCATTTTAGTCATTTTCATCAGCTTACCATCCATGGTCATGTGATCACCATTTTTCATCATCATTGTTGTGCCATCTGCCATTGTTACCATACCATTGCTCATAACCTTTGTGCCATTGCTTAGGGTCATGCTATTTGTCATCATTGTGGAGTTACCATTTTTCATCACCATTATGTTGCCATCTTTCATCATTAGGCCATCTTTCATCATCATCATATCATGTTGCATCATATCGTGCTTCATCATACTTCTTCTACCCATTCTGTGCGTAGTTGTATCCTGCATTTCTTGGGCAGAAATACAAGTTGTAAATGTTACTGCGGCAATTAAAATACTAATCTTTTTCATGTTTTTTGTTTAAATTAAAAATGCTGTTACACTTGTTTACTTAACAAACCCATACCATCATTTTAAGCATTTAGTTGGGTAGTTTTAAACCCATTATTTATGCCCCAAACATCCCTTCTTAAAAAAAAAGGGAGGCATTGGGGGCTTATCCCTGACAATAATGTTTGATACCTTTTTTATGTATTTTGCATTAATTTATCGTCAAACATTATTGTAAAAACTGTGCCTTCACCTTCGGTAGATTTAACGTACAGTGATGCGTTGTTATCATTTAAAATATATTGGGCAGCCGTTAACCCCAAACCGAGATTACCCGATTTGTTGGTATAATATGGGGTAAAAATATGGTCAATATTTTCTTTGCTTATGCCACAACCATTATCTATAATTTTTACAATACACTTGCCACAACACAATTTTGTGCTGATTATTAAATCCCCTTTGTTATAAGCCATAGCATCAATAGCATTTGAAATAATGTTGCAAATAGCAATACTTATCTTGGCCACAATGAATGTTAGTTCGCAGTCATTTTTTTCATACAGTTGCTCAACTGTAACCTGCTTAAGCATAATATGGTCTGCTGAAAGTTTTAGCACTTTTTCCATTAATCTATTAATAGATATAATTTAAAAATTGGTATGTTGCACGGGCTGTTAGTTAAGAAGTAGTTGAGATACCAAACTATTTATCCGCCGCGATGATCGCATAATAATATCTAAATAGGCATTCCTATCAATATCGAGCTGTGGCATTTTTAATATTACCAAAGCCAAATTAATGTTTGCCAAAGGGTTTCTTACCTCGTTGGCCAAAAGCCATTTGTGGTTGAGGTGATTGTTCTTAAACGAAACGGTTAAGGCACTCATGTTGTAGTTTTTCAGTGATGAAATGCTATAATGAAGATGATAATTATTAGCAACAGGCACGTTATGCAATTGCAGATAATTGTTATAAGATTTACACTTTAAAGTGGTGTGCTATGTAACCGTTTAAACGAGGATTTAATACGCTACGTTAAAAAGCCAAATAATGTTATAGCAGCACAAGTGAGTGACACAACCGGGGCTAAATAGTAGTACTAATGCTTGTATCCAAAAGTTAATAGTAGCAGTTATTTTACATTGCTTGTTAGTGCATGGCATTGGGCAAATATTTAATTACCTGAATCCTATTCGTACCCATCTTTTGTAACCATTACAAAGGATGCAGACCATATTTTTTATGTATAATTTCAACGTATTTCTATTAATTAAAAATTTACCAAACAACTATTAAAACAAACGCATTTTAATACAATGCCTAACTTATTTAATTTGTTTAAACGTTTATTTTATATAACCTACACTTAATAAACAATGTGGCTATCATAATGCGAGAATGATGCAACTAATAGTTTATTGCCTTTGCTGTGTAACTGTTACCCAAATTGGGGTATAAAAAATATGGGTAGGCAATTGCCTACCCATATTTGAAGAAAATTTTTGATAGAGTAAAATGGCTAGACTTTGATGCCTTGCTTTAGCTATAAGCTTATGCAAAATAATATTATCTTTTTACCCTTGGATCAACTACAGCATACAGTACATCGGCTAATAAATTTACCGCAATAAAAAACGTAGCTGTTAGCAATACACTACCCATTACCACAGGAAAATCTAGCTTTTCTAAAGCATCAACTGTAACCTTACCAATACCCTTCCAACCAAAAATATATTCTACAAAAAAAGCACCTGCTAGTAACTCGGCAAACCAGCCTGTAATAGCTGTTATTACTGGGTTTAAGGCATTTCGTAAGGCATGTTTAAATATTACAACTCGATTGCTTAAGCCTTTGGCATAAGCAGTGCGGATATAGTCTTGCTCCAATACATCTAACATGGCACTACGGGTAAGTTGCGTAATAATAGCCAATGGACGAATGCCCAGTGTAATAGCAGGCAAAATGAGGTTTTTAAGTTGCAGATGTTTACCAGTAAAAGCATCAATGTCGTACAGACTGCCTGTCATACTTAAACCAGTATAATTGTTTAGTACAAAGCCAAACAAATATGCCAAAATAATACCCATAAAAAACGATGGTGCCGATATACCCAATACACTTGCAAAAATGCTAGAGGTATCCCAAATAGTATTTTGTTTTACAGCCGCTAACACACCCAATAGCACCCCAATAATGGTTGCAATTAACATGGCTGTTATAGCAAGAATAATAGTACCAGATAAGGCTTCTAGCAAACCCGTGTTTACCTCTTTCTTGGTTTGATATGAGCGTCGCAAATAGGGAATTTTAAGGCCGATTTTATGATTACTGCTTCCAATAAAAATACCTTGTAATTGCTTATTTTTTATGTCTTCGGTAGAATGGATAGCAATTGGCGACACATCGTTTACATATAAAAAAAACTGCTGCCATTTTGGTTTATCAAGCCCCAACTCTTTACGGATATTATTAATGGTTTTAGCATCACCACTTTGCCCCAACACCAACCTTGCAGGGTCGCCAAAACCTTGGAATAAAAAGAACACAATTACCACCACACCTACCAAAACCAGTAGCCCATACAATATTTTCTTGGTAAGGTATTGAAGCATGTGAGAATTTGTGATTTGGAATTTGTGATTTGGAATTTCTAGTTGGTAAAGCTAAAATGGTATGTGTTAAAAGCATTCATTACCTTATCAAAATCTTTATAGCTGTATTTTTTATAGATAAACGATTTATTCATCAAAAAATACGTTGCATTTACCCTTGCAGCAGTTTTTATCAGCGTACCATCAGCTTTTAAAATAGTTAAGCTATCGCTTGAAAGCCTTGCCAGCTCCTCGTTTGATTGAGAAGTAACATAGAAAAGAGGGATTGTCTTTTTATCACAATACGCTTTTGCAACTAACAAATCGGTATGCCATTTTTCATAATCAGCAGGATATTCGTTGCTAAATACCAACACATATTTTGGTAAACTAAACACCGCACTGGTTGTGTCTGTACCACTAAGTGTAGTAAGATTAAAACTTAGAATTTTAGGCTCGTTACTACCTTTTTTTATTAGCTTATCAATACGGTTAACATAGATATAGGTGCTATCAAAATCTGCCGGAAAATTGTTTTGGTCAATCGCTACTTGCTTACCATTTTTATTATACTGATAAACAATAGTGGTACTATCTGGCACGTAGTTTTTTGGCTTTTGCATTTGCTCAATAATATTGTTACCAACCCTATATGGCAAGCAATCGTAAAATGGTAAATGATTAAGCACATGGCTTTGCAACAATGTAAATACTAAGCTTGATGCAATGACAATTACCAATGCAATGTTGTTAGTGAAACTTGGCTGTATTTGTTTGCGATAAATGTAAAGCACCACTATCAAAATCAGTAACAGTATATCTTTTAAGAAGCTTTGTATTGCAGTTAATGGTAAACAATCACCTAAGCAGCCGCAGGTTTTTATTTTGCCACTTAGCAAAGCATAACCTGTTAAAAAAGTAAAGAACAATATTAATACTAACAGTATTTTGGTAAAGTATTTCATACTGTAACCAAGCAATAATGCTATCCCACAAACCACTTCTAGCACATTCATAAATATGGCTAGCGAGAGTGAGAATTTATCAAGTGCGAACCAGCCCCAAACATCAAAAAATTCCTGCATTTTGTAGCTTAGTCCCAGTGGATCATTTACCTTAACTAAACCAGAAAAAATAAATAACAAACCAACTACCCAACGAATTATTAAAAGTGTTTGCTTCATTTTAAAAAAGTTATAAGTGGTGAGTTATAAATGATGAGTTCTGGTTACTTAAATCCATAAATCATAATCTATAACTCATAATTCTTAAGAAAGTATTAAAGCGAAAACTGCATAGTTTAATATGTCTACATAATTGGCATCAATCCCTTCACTGATAAGGGTTTTACCATCGTTTAATAAAATCTGTTTGATGCGTAAAAACTTCACTAAAATCAAATCCACAAAACTTTCCTGACTCATGTCTCGCCAAGCTTCGTCATAGTCATGGTTTTTGTTTTCCATGGTGGCTTTGGCAAAAGCTACGTGCTTATCATAAGCCTCATTTACTTGCTCAATAGATAGCTCTTCAATTTTTGGATTATTCAATTCAAGCTGAATTAAACCGATAACAGCGTAGTTAATTATCCCTTTAAACTCACTAGCAATATCATCTGCTACCAACTGCATTTTTTTATTTTGGATATTACGTATACGTGCAGCTTTTATAAATATTTGATCTGCTACCGAAATGGTACGCAATACCCGCCATGCAGTGCCATAATCTTTTACTTTTTTTAGAAAAATATCTTTGCTTTTGGTGATGGTTTCGTTGTATTGAAGGCTGGTATTCGTCATTTTTTATTATGGATAATTTTGTAACAATATCTTTGAAGCATTGCAATATAATAGAAACCACACAATGTTTACACTCAATTGTAAAGGCAGGCTTTTAGTAATAGATAAACCCATTGTGATGGGTATAATTAACGTAACACCTGACTCTTTTTACGAGGGCAGCAGGCAACAAATTGGTAGTGTATTGCAGGTAGCTGAACAAATGATAAAAGATGGTGCCACCATTTTAGATATTGGTGGACAAACTACCAAACCGGGTAGCTTAGAAGTTGGTGCAGATGAAGAAATTAAACGTGTAGTGCCAGTTATTGAACAACTTAAAACAACCTTTCCTAATACATTCATTTCCATAGATACTTACCATGCGAAAGTTGCTAAACTTGGTATAGAAACAGGTGCGGATATGGTGAATGATGTAAGTGGCGGCATGATAGATTTACAGATGTTAGAAACCGTTGCAAAACGTAACGTACCGTACATCTGTATGCACATGAAAGGTACGCCACAAACCATGCAGCAATTGGCTGTTTACGATGATATAACCAAAGATATTTTAGACTTTTTTATTGAACGTACAGAGGCTTGTAGAACTTTTGGTATTAAAGATGTGATACTTGATGTTGGCTTTGGTTTTGGGAAAACCATCGACCATAATTTTCAATTACTAAAAGCATTATCGGTGTTTAAAATGCTAGATAAACCAATATTAGCAGGGCTTTCGCGTAAAAGTAGCATTTATAAAACCCTCGGCATAACTGCTAATGAAGCCTTGAATGGTACAACTGTTTTAAATACAATTGCACTATTAAATGGTGCTAATATTTTACGGGTACACGATGTGAAAGAAGCTAAAGAAGCTATTAAATTGATTAGTAAATACCAACAATAAAAAATCCCACTTTGTAGGGTGGGATAAATAATTTTAAAATAAGTTTTTAGGATTCTTTGTAGATCGTTTTGCCCTGTAACTACCAGATGAATAGAAGTCTAAATCTCTGCCTAAATGAATACCATCCAATCTAAAAGTTGCCCTTACTTGAAGTGTATAGTATAAATCGTCTCTTTTCGGATTACCTCTAGGATGGTATTTAATCTCGTCATAACTATATCCAAGCTCACCGCTTCTAAAAGATAATTGAGAAGAATAACTGTTGTTAATTGCAGGATCAAATTCTACTGGTACTGTGTTGCTTACATCATCTAAATAATCAGTAAAAGTTTTTCTAAAGGACGTTTCTATACCTAGTGTAAATATTTCGTTAACCTCATATCTTACACCTATACCAAGTTGCAAATTCAATTTGGTTAAACTATATTTTCTCTCAGCATAATCAGGGTTGCCTAACAATTGCCCTTCAGTTCCAACATCATGTAAATTAACCGAAACACCATCTTTATCAATTGTTTTTGGATTAAAATGAAAAACGCCTGGGCCACCAAACACATAAGGAACTATAGAATATTCCCCACTGTTCAACAAATCATATTCGCCTAAAAATGCTACTTCCCAAATTGTGCTTTTGAAATTTAAGTTCCTTTGACGATAATCAAATCGAGAATTTAATTTATCATCACCTCTTATACCTAAAATTGAAAGGTTTAACCTTGCCCTAAACTGATCAGTAATGTCATATGTGCCACCTAAGCTTAATGCGGGGGAAACTTCTTTAAAAACTGGTGCACCTTGTATCAAATCGCCCAAGTAAGCACTAACTCCTAGTGACGCGGAGGCTCTAACACGTTGTGCAAAAGACTGTTGCGACAATAAGATTAAGGCTGCATAAATTACAAGTAAAACAATTTTTGTAAAAAAATAACGTTTCATTTTATTCTTGTTATGGTGTAAAGGTAATATATCTAGGCAAAAAACGTTACAATAAATGTAAATTATCTCAAATGGTTGAACTTTTGTTAAAATAATTGAACTTTTTCAGGATTTTTTTGAATAAACCCACTCACCAAACTTCTTATCACATCATTTTCAGGATATCGGGTAACAATTTCTTTCAATGACGCGGTATCAGCAACTACCATTCCTTCCACACTTTTTCCCATACCATAAAACTTTCCTTCCTCAATAAAAATATAGTTATTCTCAACTTCTTTTATGGCGTAAGTCTTTTTTTCATTTTTTGTAGCTGCAACAATATTTTGAATTGACAGATTATGTGTTGCCATGTCGGGTAAGTTGTTCATTACCTTATCTGTTTTATCTAAAAAACATAAAGCAGGGTGAATATTATATTCTTTAACCCATTTCCACAAGGTATTGTGTGCTTGCGTCATTAAGCTAAAGGATAATAAGGGTTGCAATAATTTGCGTTTTTTATCAATGCCTAAACGCCAAAAGCCTTTGGCATCCTCAAAAAGATAAATACCATATTGATGCTCATAATATTTTTGGCTTTTGTTGTAGATGGGCCAAATCCTTTTAATCTCAATACTTTCAAATAATGAAGCTAAAAAATCGGTATCGCAATGTCTAAAAGTGATGTTATAGATTTCTCGTAAAAATTCTTGCTTTTGTTTGGATGGTTTATTATTTGAGAAATGCGATATTACTCGCTTTTTAATGTTTTTTGCTTTGCCAACATACACCACTTTACCAGCTTTATTGTGAAAATAATACACACCGGGTGTTGTTGGTAAAGCCTCAACAATTTCTGTGTTAACGTTTGGCGGCAGGTACTGATGGGAGTTTTTTTTTACCATTTTTTGTAATTCGCCGCTAGTGTCATTATCAATAAGCATTTTAAAAAGATGTGCCGTTGCAATGGCATCGCCAGCAGCCCTATGTCTATCGTTCAATTCTATTTTCAACTCCCTACAAACTGTTGCAAGTCCATATTTTGGTAAATCAGGGAAAATTTTTCTAGCTAACCTAATGGTGCATAATTTATGAGTGGTAAGGTCAAACCCAGCTTGAGCCAAATGGTGTTTCACAAAACTATAATCGAAGTTTACATTATGGGCTACAAAAATTCTGTCCTTTAATAAATTGTAAATATTCTCGGCCAACGCATCAAACTTTGGTGCAACGGCAACCATCGCATCTGTAATACCTGTAAGCCCTTGAACGTAACGCTGTATAGGCATACAGGGATTTATAAGTGTTGTAAACTTACCTTCAATTTCCTTACCATTATGTAACACAATTGCTATTTCAGTTATGCCATTAGCATTGGCGTGTCCTCCCGTCGTTTCTATATCTACTACTGCAAACATGTGTTAACTACAATTATTTTTTAGGCTCATTAATTTTTTTTATACAATTTTTTATTACCAAGTCTCGTTAGTAAATATACTTCCTCGTTCGCTATGAAAAGGCCATAAAATTATTTCATTTACCCACATTAAAAAAACCTGATTATGCGAAGAAAACAAATTATTATCCCATCAACATCATCAATTGATAAAGGGGCAAAAAGTTTTATTGTAATTGCAATTTTGTAAGTTGCGATAGCACTAATCTCTTACTTACGCTTCAAAGCATAAATTAATTTACAGATTTGAGTTTAAAAAAAATCCCTTTTGAAAAAGGGATTTTTTTATTTCAATTTTTTTTAAAAATTGAAATAAATATTGCATTATCCAGAAAATATAGTATTACTTTTATAATAACGATTATACCACGACTGGTTATTTACTTTAGTATGGATTTGGTGAAAAACATCCTCCCTTGAAAAGCCTTACACATTTTTTTCACCTTCAATTTTACTGCCATGTTACACACACATTTTAGTCAACACACACAAGACAGGTTTGCTTATGCTGTAATTGCAACTATTATGACACTCGTGTTAGCTGCTATTGTAGTGCTTATCACATTAAACCCTTAAGCAAAAAGACCGTTTTAATTCTGCAATATCTTCATCTTTTTTAAAAAGAAAGGATGGAGATATTTTTTACAAATTATTTTAAAATGGCTCTGCTTATTACAATGCGTTGCACCTCACTTGTGCCTTCGTAAATCTGGGTAATTTTTGCGTCACGCATTAAACGTTCAACATGATATTCCTTCACAAAACCATACCCACCGTGTATTTGTACAGCTTCGGTAGTAACCCACATGGCAGTTTCGCTTGCAAATACTTTTGCCATTGAGCTGCTTAAATCGTAGTTCAAACCATTATCTTTTTCCCAAGCAGCTTTTAGGCATAATAAACGGGATGCATTTATTTTGGTTATCATATCTGCAAGCTTAAATTGTATGGCTTGGTGTTGCGATATTTCTTTACCAAAAGCCTTACGTTGCTTGGCATATTTTAATGCTAATTCGTAAGCACCACTTGCAATACCTAATGCTTGCGATGCAATACCAATACGGCCTCCGGCCAATGTTTTCATTGCAAAAGTAAATCCAAAACCATCCTTGCCTACCCTATTTTCTTTGGGTACTTTTACATCGTTAAACATAACGGTATGTGTATCGCTACCACGTATGCCTAATTTATTTTCTTTAGCAGATACAGTAACACCTTGCCAATGCTTTTCTACAATTAAAGTGTTAATACCTTTAGATCCTTTACTAACATCTGTTTGCGCCATTACTAAATACACTGATGCAGATGAGCCATTGGTGATCCAGTTTTTTGTGCCATTTAACAAGTAATAATCACCCATATCTTCAGCAGTAGTTTGTTGGCTAGTTGCATCGCTACCAGCTTCTGGCTCACTTAATAAAAATGCACCAATATATAGATTACCATCCTTTATACCTTGGGCCAATGGGGTTAAATATTGTTGCTTTTGTTCTTCAGTGCCAAAGGCTTCTAGGCCGTAACAAACCAAACTATTATTTACACTCATACAAACACTAGTACTAGCATCAATTTTACTAATTTCTTCCATTGCCAATACATAACTAACCGTATCTAAACCACTACCACCATATTCAGGGTTTACCATCATACCCATGAAACCAAGTTCGGCTAATTTAACAACCTGTTCTTTAGGAAATCTTTGTAATTCATCTCGTTCTATAACACCAGCTAAACATTCATTTTGAGCAAAATCTTTTGCTGCCTTTTGTATCATTAATTGCTCTTCGGTTAAACTTAAATCCATAAATAATTATTTTTAATCAAAAATATACTAACAATCGTTAGTTAGTAGAATTAATTTCTAATTCATTTTATTAATTGTTACTTAAAATAGATATTTAATGTATTCCGATTAGGTAATGATTTTATTTTTATAGAAGTCAAGATTTCAGAAAAAATAGATAACGCTTAAATTAACCCCAGTTTTGTGTAAATGAAGGAAAGATTTTTTTATGTAGTGAAACAAGTGTTGACACTTTGTTTTTTGTTACTGTTTTTGCGCAAAGTAGAGGCGCAGGACATAAAAATTAAAGTTGTAAACGAATTTACAAAAGAACCAGTTTCGTTTGCAAGCGTTAATTGGAAGAAAGCCAGTTACGGCGGTGTTACCGATTCGGCGGGTGAAATTTCAATTAAAAAAAGTAGTATTACCTCAGATACTTTAATGATACGTTATGTTGGTTTCAATAATTTATACCGACCATTATTAAAACTAAAAGACACATCAACAATTACTATTTTTTTGCAAGAAGCAAAACTGACAGAAGAGGTTGTTATAAAATCTAAATTTAGTAAAGGGCTACGTTGGTGGAAAAATGTGGTAACCCATAAACCTCAAAACAACCCTTATCGGTTTAATAATTACAGCTACGAATTGTACAATAAACTGGAAATGGATTTGAATAATATGAAGCAAAGCAGCTTCGATAAGAATAAACGATTAAAGCCATTTGGGTTTGTACTGGGCAATATTGACAGCACCTCAGAAGCTAAACCATTTCTGCCAGTTTTTCTCACAGAATCTTTATCTGATTATTATTACAGCAACAACCCAGTTAAAGTACGAGAAGTGATTAAAGCCGTTGCTACCAATGGTATTAAGAATGAAACCGTGGTGCAATTTTTAGGCGGTATTAGCCAAAAAGTAAATGTTTATGAAGATTATATAGTGCTATTCAATAAAGAATTTATAAGCCCAATAAGCACCATTGGCGACAGGTTCTACAACTATAAAGGTGCCGATACACAGACAATCAATAAACAAAAATTCTTTCATTTATTTTTTACACCAAAGCAAGATGGCAGTAACACTTTTAGTGGCGATTGTTGGATTCACAGCAACACTTGGGCCATACAAAAAATAAATATCACTGCATCGCCAACGGCCAACATCAACTTTGTAAATAGGTTAAGCGTGGTGCAAGAATTTAAACAATTGAACGACACTTTATGGGTATTTGCCAAGGATAAATTTGTGGCCGATTTATCGCCATTTAAAAAAGAAAAAATTAGTTTTATTGGGCGTAAAACAGCCACCTACAAAGACGTACGCATTAACCAAGATTTTATAGAAACTGAACTTGCAAAAAATAAAAAAAGAGAAGAAGTATTAGTAAATGAGGATGCAAAAGAAAAGGATAAAGCCTATTGGAATAATAACCGACAAGAAGAACTGAGCAGTAACGAAAAAAAAGTGTATCAAATGATAGATACACTTAACAAACTACCACTATTTATTAAATACAAAAACATAGCTGAGTTTGTGCTTGATGGTCATAAAAAATTGGGATTAATAGAAATTGGTCCTTGGTTTAAATGGTTTAGCGCAAACCAACATGAAACAAATAGAATACGTTTTGACCTTGGTACCACCGAAAAATTCAGCACGCATTTACGCTTATATGGCTATTTGGCTTACGGCGTTAAAGACAACAGGTTTAAGGGAAAGCTAGGCTTTAATTATAAACTAAATAAGCACGAAAGCTGGTCGGTGCTTGGCTCTTATACCGATGACCTTGATAATGGACATATTCGTTTTAATGATGATGATGAAGCCAGTATTGATAACCTTTTTAGTAAATTTATACGACGTAAGGGGGTAACTCAAAAGTTTCTCAGACTAGAAAGCTATAAGTTTGCAATAAACAAAAATTGGGAAAATAATATTTCGGCTAAATTAAGTTTTAATAGAAGCGATTTTGAAACCTTTGCACCATTGCCTTCAAGGGGTTTTTTTGCTGATAATAAAATTATTAATACCGAAGTTGGACTAACGCTCCGTTACGCACCCGATGAAAAAAAGATTATTGGAAGACGACGTGACATTTCGCTAAGAGGCAAATTGCCGGTTATAGAAATTGGTCTTGCACAAGCTGCCCCTGGCATTTTTGGCAGCGGATTCCGTTACACTAAATACACGGCATCTATTAATCAAAACTTACGCATACCACGTTGGGGCAATATTGATTATATGGCTTACGGTGGCAGGATTGACGGCTCAAAAATTCCTTTTATGATACTAGAAATACATCCTGGCAACGAGGTATTCTACTATAATAAACAATCTTTTAACCTAATGAACCGCTTTGAATATTTAAGTGATTTTTATGGAGGAATTAACATTGAACACAACTTTGAAAAAAAACTTTTTAACTTGATACCATTTATGCGGAAAACCAAAATGCGTCAGTTTTGGAACGTTAAAACTGTTTGGGGAGATTTGAGTAGAGACAATAGGGTTTTTAACCGGCTTGAATTTGGCAATTACAGGTTAAAAATTTTACGTGGCAAACCTTATACCGAAATTGGTACGGGTATAGATAATATTTTTAAGTTTTTTAGAATTGATTTAGTTTGGCGTTTGGATCCTCAATTTACCGTACCAGCTGCAAGCACACTGGCAAACGATGTGAAATATTTTGGTGTTTTTGGAAGTTTTAGATTGAAATTTTAAACTGCAAAAAATGAGCTTTTATAGTTTAAAAATGTATCAAACTAAATTTGAACATTTATTGTAACTATCTCAAAATCAAAGCTATTATTTGCGTGCTTTAATTTCATAAAAAATGTAAATTGCAGCGCTGTATAGTCCAATTTCAAACCCAATGTTGCCTTTTAAAACCCTATTGAAGCTGCATGAACGAACATGTAAAAGATATATTAGAGCGGATGCAGACCATCTCTGGTAACAACCTTATAGCATGGTCGATAAATTATTTTTTAGAAAATGATGAATTAACTAACGATGCACTCATTAGCATGGCTAGCCAAATAAAAGATCAAATACATGACAATCCCACTATGATGAAAGAGTTACTAAGTCCTGAGAATTACGCATTTTTTGATTTACTTGTTTTATAAGAAAACTAACTCACCTTATACCATTAATTACGAAGTTGTATAAACTTAAAGTATAAAAAACTACAAACGCAAATATTTCTAAACAAAGTTTTGCATTGCTAATATTCCTGTTTGTAATATTCTTTTTGTTTGGCAATAGTAGCATGGCTATTTTTAAAATCTAAATAATTTTTAGCAATTATGAAATTTGTAAAAGCATCTGTTTTAGCAACGGTAGCCTTCGTTTGTAGCACCGCAATAAGTTCGGCACAAACTGCACCAGCACCAACTTCAAAGTTTGATCAACACAAAGTATTTAACCCATTATTTTACACTACCAATGGCAACGAATATCGTACCGCAGGTGGCGAACCTGGGGTAAAATATTGGCAGAATCGTGCTGATTATAAAATTGCTGTAACCCTTGATACGGCTGAGCATAAGGTTACAGGCTCAGTAGATATTACCTACACCAACAATAGCCCAGATAAGCTGCCATTTTTATGGTTGCAACTTGATCAAAATATTTACCGTGAAGACTCTCGTTCGCAGGCGACCAGTGTAGTTGCCGGGGGCAGGTTTGCCAACAAAGCATTTACGCAAGGAGATGAAATAAAATCAGTTACTGTTACCCAAAACGGCAAGGTTGAGAAGGCCAATTTTATTATTAACGATACCCGTTTGCAAATACGTTTAAAAGACACATTGAAAGCTAGCGGTAGCAAAATAATTATCAAAATTGAATATGCTTTTACAGTACCTGAATATGGTACTGACCGTTTAGGAAGATTAAATACCAAAAACGGTTGGATTTACGAAGTGGCACAATGGTATCCTCGCATGGAAGTTTATGATGATGTGTTGGGTTGGAACACGATACCCTATTTAGGCAGCTCTGAGTTTTATTTAGACTATGGAGATTTTGATTATAACATTACCGCACCAGCAAATTTGGTAGTAGTTGGTTCAGGCGAATTAACCAATCCTACAGAAGTTTATACCGCAGCAACCATTGCCAAACTTGCAAAAGCAAAAGCTAGCGATGCCACAATTACGATAAGAGATTCTTCCGATGTAAATAACAAATCATTTTACCCAAATAAACCTACTTTAACTTGGAAGTTTAAATGTATTAATGCAAGAGACGTAGCTTGGGCTGCATCAAAAGCTTTTATTTGGGATGCTGCAAAAATGAATTTACCAAGTGGTAAAAAAGGGTTGGCACAATCGGTTTACCCAATTGAAAGCAACGGCAACAATGCTTGGGGCAGAAGTACCGAGTATGTAAAAAATTGTATTGAATTATACTCCGAAGAATGGTTTGAATATTCTTATCCTGTGGCTACCAATGTGGCTGGTATAGTTGGTGGAATGGAATATCCAGGTATTGTATTTTGCGGTTCAACTTCGCAAAAAGGAGGTTTATGGGGCGTAACAAACCACGAGTTTGGGCACAACTGGTTCCCTATGATTGTTGGAAGCAATGAGCGTAAATATGCGTGGATGGATGAAGGATTTAACACGTTTATTAACGATGTTGACACAAAAGTTTTTAATAAAGGCGAGTATGAAGAACCTGTAAATGCTCGTGGTCAAACCCGTGGCATGTTTAACCCAAATGCAGATGCCATTATGAATACACCAGATGTGATTCAGAACAATTATTTGGGTTATGCTGCTTACAACAAACCAGCGTTGGGCTTGCATATTTTACGTAATAATATTTTAGGTGTTGATCGTTTTGACTACGCCTTTAAAACATATATCAAACGTTGGGCATTTAAACATCCAACTCCTTGGGACTTTTTCCGCACTATGGAAAACGTTGGTGGTGAAGATTTGAGTTGGTTTTTTAGAGAATGGTTTATGACCGATTGGAAATTAGATCAAAGTGTAAAAGAAGTAAAATATGTTGGTGGTGATGTTACAAAAGGCGCATTAATAACCATTGAAAATGTGGAAGAAATGGCTTTGCCAGTGGTAATTGCAATTAAGGAAGAAAATGGCAAAACCGATACCGTAAAACTACCTGCTGAAGTTTGGCAACGTGGTAATAAATGGACGTTCAAATATCCATCAACCTCTAAATTGGTAAACGTAACCATAGATCCTAAATTAGAATATCCTGATGTAAACACAGGTAATAATATTTGGACTGGTGTAAACGCAAAAGCAGTACCAGCTGGTGTTACAGCCAATACAGTTATTGATGCTTATGTAAAAGCTATTGGTGGTGCCGATAAAATAAACGCTATTAAAGATATCAGCATTACCTCTACTGGTACCGTTCAAGGTATAGAGGTTGTGTCTGTAATAAAACAAAAAGCACCCGATAGATTATTTCAAGAAATTACTGTACCTGCTATGAATATGGTGCCAATGAGATTGGTAGTAAATGGCGATAGCATTAACATGCAACAAAATGGGCAACCTACCCCATTGCCAGAAACAGCTAGAGGAACTATTAAGGCTGGCATGCAAATATTTGCAGAGGCAAATTTGGGTACCGCAACCCTATCAATTGCACCAATGCTAGAAGCTGTGGGTGATGCACAAGCTTATGTGGTTACAATTACGCAAGCATCTGGCAGTAAAGTAACTGCCTACTACGACGAAACTACAAGCCTAAAATTAAAAGAGATTACGACAACTGGCACCTCTGAGTTAAGTAATTATCAAAAAGTAAGTGGTATAAAAATTCCATATACCAGAAAAGCTGAAATAGGTGGGCAAACAATAGAATTTAAAGTAAAAGAAGCCAAAATTAACAGTGGTTTAACCGATGCTGATTTTAAATAATTAGCATAAAAAAATTATGACCGCCGCTAATTTTTCGAAGTTAGCGGCGGTTTTCGTAATATTAATATACAATATTTGTTACTATTTAAGGTATAATGCTGAAAAATAGCAATGTGGCAAACATGTTTTTTTTTATTATACGAGTTAACAACAGGTCGCTTACAATTGCCATAAACCACAGCGATATTAATAGTTGAGACTAACTGGTGTAACATTAAATGTTATCGCTTTTTGGTAATTGAATATTTGGTACTGATTCAAAATGTATGCTCTTTAAAATATTGGTCATCAGCACTGCGAGGCACGAAGCAGCCTAAGTGTAAAATTAAGATTGCTTCGTACCTCACAATGACGTTTTTAGTTTCCAAAAACCTACTGCGAGTTAAACAGAATACATTTTAAACCACTACCGAATATTTTATGAAGTAGCTGGAAAATAACTTATTTTATCTAAATAAAACTTGTAGTTATCTATTTAAAAAAGGGTAACTTTTTTTATGCCCATTGATTGGGATTGTAATATGTGCATCAATGGCTAATGCTGCACTTCTGCTACAAAATTGGCACTGTCTAAAACCCTACCTCTGTCGGTTTTTAACATACGTGATGGGTAACGGTTAATGACAATAAAATCGTGTGTTGCCATCACGATTGTTGTGCCATAATCTTTGGCAATTTGAAACAGCAACTGCATAATTTCATCGCTTGTTTCTGGATCTAAGTTACCAGTTGGTTCATCGGCTAAAATAAGCTTAGGCGAATTTAGCAAAGCCCTAGCAATATCCACACGTTGCTGCTCACCACCACTCATTTCAAAAGGCATTTTAAACCCCTTACTTTTTAAGCCAACCTTATCTAAAACATCGTTAATTTTTTCTTCTATCAAACGCTCATCTTTCCAGCCTGTGGCTTTTAAAACAAACTTCAAATTCTCATGTACATTTCTATCAGTGAGCAATTGAAAATCTTGAAATACAACACCTAAATTCCTACGTAAAAAAGGCACTTTTTTCCAGTCCATTTTACGAATGTCAAACCCAACAACAGATGCCTCGCCTTGTGTTAATGTTAACTCACCATACAACGTTTTAAGTAAGCTGCTTTTGCCCGTACCTGTTTTACCAACCAAGTACACAAACTCACCCTTTTCTATTGTAAAATTTACATCTTGTAAAATAAGATTAGCACCTTGAAAAATATTGACGTTTTGAAGAGATATTACTGTTTCGGCCATGATTTGCAAAGATTAAAATAGGTTAACTATTGTTGTATAAAATTACAAGATACGAATTGTTTTCAGGGCTATAAATCTTCTTAAAACTCTATCTCGCCAAACGCTCCTTTTAGTACCAATTCCTTTTCGTTAGAAGCCTCTACCTTACCCACAATTTTAGCTTCAATACCAAACGATATAGCTATCTCAATCATTTGTAAAGCAGCTTCATTATTAGTAAAAATCTCAAGCCTATGACCCATGTTAAACACTTGGTACATTTCTCTAAAATCTGCCCCAGAATTTTCTTTGATAAGCTTAAAAATAGGTGGCACATCAAATAGATTATCCTTAATAATTTTCAATGGCTTTGGCAAATATTTTAAACACTTTGTTTGTCCGCCACCACTGCAATGTATAATGCCATTAATATCACCAAAATGCTTTTCCAGTATAGCTTTTAGCAAAGGTGCATACGTTCGTGTAGGCGATAAAAGAAGTTTGCCCATTGTCAACTCACAACCATCAACTATCAACGTATCTTCTATCTTATTTTTACCAATATACACAACTTCATTATTCAGTTTTGGCTCAAATGTTTCAGGATATTTTACAGCATAAAATTTACTTAAAACATCGTGCCTAGCACTAGTTAAACCATTACTTCCTAAGCCGCTATTGTACTCGGTTTCGTAAGTTGCTTGCCCGCTACTTGCAAAGCCGACAATTACATCACCTACATCAATTTTATCGTTAGTTACAAGCTTATCTTTTGGCCATCTTGCCGTCATCGTTCCGTTAACTGCAATGGTTCTAACCACATCACCTACATCGGCGGTTTCGCCACCCAAATAATGAATGTTTACCCCGTATTCTTTCAGTTTATTAAAAAATTCTTGGGTGCCATTTATTACAGCTTCTAAAACCTCCCCAGTAATAACAGATTTGTTTCTATCAATGGTAGATGAAAATAGCAAGTTATCAACCACCCCAACGCACAATAAATCATCCAAATTCATTGCTACCGCATCTTGTGCAATACCTTTCCAAACACTCACATCGCCAGTTTCTTTCCAGTACAAATAGGCTAAAATACTTTTGGTGCCAGCACCATCGGCGTGACTAATATTTACATAATTATCATCACCACCCAAATAATCTGGATACATTTTACAAAAAGCATTGGCATATAAACCAGCATCCAATTTTTTTATGGCCGCATGAACCTCTTCTTTTTGTGCAGAAACGCCACGTTGAGAATATAAAGACATTATTAATTTAAGATTTATGATTTGAGATTTGCCATGTAGGTAAGGTTGCGAAAGTAAGTAATCCTTACAACTGAAAACTGTCAACTGTCAACTGATTCGTATCTCCTAAATTTGCCGCACTTTATGATGCAAGTACACCGAGAGCTTGAGCAGCTGCCAGATTTTAAAAACGCCGTTATTACAATTGGCACTTTTGATGGCGTTCACAAAGGCCACCAACAATTAATCAATCAGCTAAAAGCAACAGCAGCAAGCATTAGCGGCGAAACTGTTATCATTACTTTTCATCCGCACCCACGCAAAATAGTTGGCAGTTTTGGTGATAATGTGGCGTTGCTAAATACGCTTGATGAGAAGATTATTTTATTAGATAAAGCTGGTATTAACCATTTAGTAGTTGTGCCTTTTACCGAATTTTTTGCCAACCAAACCGCAGAGGAATATTGCAAAGATTTTATTTGCCACTATTTTAAACCTCATACCATCATTATTGGATACGATCATCGTTTTGGCAAAAACCGTTTGGGTGATTATCATTTATTAGAGAAAATGGGCGTTGAATTGGGCTTTGCAGTTAAAGAAATTAACGAGCAAATTTTAAACGACGTAATTGTTAGTAGTACAAAAATTAGACATGCCTTATTAGAACACGATATACCAACTGCTAATAAATTTTTAGGTTATGCTTATTTTTTTGAAGGCATAGTTATAAAAGGGAATCAACTTGGCAGAACAATTGGCTACCCAACAGCAAACATTAAAATAGCAGATGAAGAAAAATTAATTCCTGCAAATGGGGTGTATGCTGTGAAAGTATTAATTGTTAATAATCAATCGTTAAAGGTGGATAGCGTGAAAACCATCAATCACCAACTAGCAAGCACCAAGCGCCTTCAAGGTATGGTGAACATTGGTTTTCGCCCAACATTTGATGGGAAAATAAGAGTAATTGAAGTGAATATTTTCAACTTTAATGAAGACATTTACGACCAAACAATTCAAGTGCATATTCATGCTTATATACGTGGCGAAGTAAAATTTAATGGCTTAGATGAATTGAAGAATCAGTTGAAAATAGATGAAGTAAAGGCGAAAGAATCATTAGATTTTAAAATACTTAAATTTGATTAAAATAGAACTTATGGGACTTGTTTATGCAGATATAGAACTAATAAATGCTGAGGATATTACTTTGGCTAAAAGAAATATCATCGGTAATGATGAGATAAAAAGCATGCATGTAAACATGTTGGTTGATACTGGTGCATTTATGATGGCTATTAATGAAACAATACAAGCACAATTGCAACTCCCATTTAAACAAAAGAGAAAAGCACAATTAGCAGATGGTTCTGTAGCTGAATATGATGTGGTTGGCCCTATTGAAGTGCGTTTTAAAAATAGACAAGCTACTTGCAATGCATTTGTACTGAAAGGAGATGCAGAACCATTATTGGGTGCAATACCAATGGAAGAAATGGATGTTTTAGTCCATCCAACTCGGCAAGAATTGTTAGTAAATCCAGAGCATCCTTATTATGCTGTTCTCAAAATGAAGTAATTAATAATTATTACACCTTAAACTCAGTCCATTTTTCATCAGATTTTGAAGAAGCCACCACCGAATCTATAAAAGCCATACCTCTTACACCTTCTGAAATTGTAGGAAAATCTAACATTTCTTTTGTGGGCGTCTCGCCATTTAATTTAGCGTTCAGCGTTAAAGAAAAGTTTCTATAAATATTGGCAAACGCTTCTAAATACCCTTCTGGGTGTCCAGCAGGAACTCGTGTATTATGTGCAGCGAAACTGTTAACATAACCACCACCAGTTCTATAAATCTGTACAGGTTTATCTAACCATTTAACCAGCAATGTATTGTTATCAGCTTGGCACCAATCAATGCCGCCTTTTTCGCCGTAAATCCTTAA
>JAYVNQ010000262.1:0-9969 GCA_043758365.1 Chitinophagales bacterium | reverse complement strand
ATCATCTACTATGGCTTTCCGCTGCTCTAAAAATCTATTAAACAAGGTACTTTTTCCTACATTCGGTCTGCCCACTATTGCTACTGTATAACTCATATAACCTTAATTCCCAGAGGGAAATTTAAACTTCTACGCAAAAAATTGCAATAGAATAGTGAAAAATATTTTTATTAATTTAATCGTTTACTGTTGTAATAATCAAAAAACTTGATGACATCTTTTTCATTTTTAAGTTTATTCTTATTTGTTGCCAACCAATTTTCAAATTCTTGCGATGCTGGTGCTATTATTTTTAAAACTGTTGATGCGTCTAAACTTTTTACTGCCAACACGGTTTCATCTTTGTAAATGGCATAACTAGATTTTGTAAAGAAAGATTTTTGACGCCTTCCTGTCATCGGGTCATAAGGCGATTCTTTTACTAAGCATTTTTTCAATTCAAGCAAGGATATATCACCAGCGTTTAGTACTCTATAAAAAGAATAATTGTTGCTAGAAGATGTATCTATTAAATATTTAAAACTTGCCAAAATTTTAGTTGTGTCCTCGCCTTTGAACATAATAATCTTTCTAATGCTACCAGCTTCAGCAGCTAATTCGCCTTTCATTAAATCTATATAATGCATATCGCCAGTATATAAATTCAATTTTATTTTAACTGCTTTAACAATAGCACCAGATTTTAATGTTATAAAGGCAACATTCCATTTAGTATCCCAAAAAGGCGAACCATTAAAATCATCATAGTTTATTGAAGAAATTTGTTTCTGCCCTAGCGTTTCTAAGTTTACAACTCTAACACTACCATAGGATCCAATCCCAGATTGGTTAACGTCAATAGTTTGTAACTGTGCATTTACATTAACAACTGAAGATAAAATAAAAAAAATCATAATACTTATACGCATAATTTGGTATTTTTAGATAACATTTTTAATAATACCCATATTCTTTCAACCGCATATCATTGTCTCGCCACTTGGGTTTTACTTTAACAAATAGTTCTAAAAATATTTTATTTTGAATAAATGCTTCAATATCAATTCTTGCTAATGTACCAATTTCACGTATCATTTTACCCTTTTCACCAATAATGATGGTTTTTTGAGTATCTCTATTTACAACAATATCTGCCTGAATTTTGGTTAGAGACTCTTTGTCTTTATACTCATTAATTAAAACTGCAGTATGGTATGGAATTTCATCGCCAAACAATTCATATATTTTTTCACGAATAATTTCGCTTACAAAAAAACGAGTTGGCAAATCGCTCAAATCATCATCACTATAAAAAGGTATACCATCTGGCAGTAAAGCCAAAATAGCATCTAACAATTTTTGTAAATGGTGTTTTTCTAGTGCAGAAATTTTTATTAATTGCTTACAGTAAGTTTTTGAAGTAAAAAAAGCTTCAGCTTCAGCAATTTTACCATTTTTAGCTACATCAATTTTATTTAATATTAATAAACAAGGTGCTTTTAGTTTTAATACTTGAAAAATGGCATCGCATTCTTCAAAATTATCATTAGCATCTACAATTAACAAGGCCACATCTGCATCTTCTAAAGCACTTTTTACAGCACCCATCATTTTTTCGTGTAATTTGTATTTTGATTCTATAATGCCTGGTGTATCGGAAAAAATAATTTGGTACTCGCTAGGTTTATTTAAAAAAGCTTTTATACGATGCCTTGTTGTTTGCACTTTAGGTGAAACTATTGCCATTTTCTCGCCCATTAACGCATTTAATAATGTGCTTTTACCTGCGTTTGGCTTGCCAAATATGTTTACAAAACCTGCTTTCATTTTTTGCGAATTAATGGGAACAAAGATTATCAGGATTAAGCTGATTTGATATGATTCTTTTGCTCCTATACAAAAATCAGTTTTTTATCTTCACAACCCGTGTTATCAACGTTCTATTTTCCTCCAATAAAAAAAGCCTCAAACGAGGCTTCTATTTGTCTGTTGCGAGAAGAGGGTTCGAACCTCTGACCTTCGGGTTATGAGCCCGACGAGCTACCGCTGCTCTATCTCGCGATTTATTTAGGATTGCAAAAGTAAGGGGATGAAAGCCATTAGCCAAAACTTATTTTAAAACTTGTCAAATCATTTTTTAAGTATCCGTTTAAAAGCAACAATCTGTTTAAAAATTACAAAGCCACCACTTACGGCAATAACTATATTTACAAACTAAAATTTTTGATATGCTGAATGTTGGTGTTTTTGGTGTGGGTCATCTTGGAAAATATCATTTGAACAATTGGAAAGAGATGACAGGTGTAAAATTAGTTGGCTTTTTTGATCCCAATAACGACATTGCCAAAGAAGTTGCTGCAGAATATGGCTTAAAAAGGTTTTTAGACGAGGATAAATTATTTGATGCCTGTGATATAATTGACGTGGTGGTACCAACAGATAGACACTATGAGGTATGCATGAGAGCTTTACGTAAGGGCAAACATGTATTTGTAGAAAAGCCTTTGGCTCACACAATGGAAGAAGCAAAAGCCTTGGTAGGCATGGTGCGTGAAGCAAACGTAAAAATGCAAGTTGGCCATGTTGAACGCTTTAACCCTGCGTATTTAGCTATAAAAAATATCACCATAAATCCGATGTTTATTGAAGTGCATCGGTTAGCCCAATTTAACCCACGGGGCACAGAAGTTAGTGTGATTTTAGATTTAATGATTCACGATATTGATATTGTATTGAGTATGGTAAAAAGCGGTGTAAAAAATATACAAGCAAGTGGCGTTGCGGTAATGACAGAAACACCTGATATTGCCAACGTTCGTATAGAGTTTAATAATGGCTGTGTGGCCAACTTAACCAGTAGCCGGATAAGTATGAAAAAGATGCGTAAGATGCGTTTGTTTCAAAAAGATGCTTACATCGGTATTGATTTTTTAGAGAAAAAAACAGAAATAATCAAACTGAAGCAACCATCTGATACTGATGTTTTTTCGTTTGACTTAGAAACGCCAAATGGTAAAAAAACCATTGCAGTTGCCAATCCTGAAGTGTTGCAAAAGAGTGCAATTAAGTTAGAACTAGAAAGTTTTGTAGATGCTATAATCCATAACAAACAAACAATTGTAAGTGAAATTGATGGCTTATTGGCTATGGAAGTTGCCCATCAAATACTTGACAAAATAAATGCTAACCAACGCTTAATAAAACAATAAATTGATTGTGTGCGATATTTTGTAATCCTTTTTATTTTTATTTTAAAATTAACCTCTATTAAATGCCAAACAAGCAATTATTGGCAGCAGAAAGTGGATTATAAAATTGATGTTCAACTTGATGACAAGCAACATAGTTTAGATGCTTTCGAGTCGATTATTTACAACAATAATTCACCTGATACGCTACGATTTATTTGGTTTCATTTATGGCCAAATGCCTATAAAAATGATAAGACAGTTTTTAGTGAACAGATGCTACGCCTTGGCAGAACAGAATTTTACTTTACAGCAGATAGTAACAAAGGCTATATTAACAAATTAGCATTTAAAATAGACGGCTCAAATGCAGTAACAGAGCTACATCCAACCAATATTGACATTATAAAACTATTGTTGTTACAGCCATTATTACCAGGAAAGTCCATTCAAATAACAACTCCTTTTCATGTTCAATTACCATATAATTTTTCACGTGGTGGTCATGTTGGGCAAAGCTATCAAGCAACACAATGGTATCCCAAACCGGCAGTTTACGATAGTAAAGGTTGGCACGAAATGCCTTATTTAGATCAGGGTGAATTTTACAGTGAGTTTGGTAATTTTGATGTGAAAATAACTGTGCCGGAAAACTATATTATTGCGGCATCTGGTGAGTTACAAAATGCTGATGAGCTTGAAAAATTAAAACAATTAAGCGAGCTTACAGTAACCAAACAGCCCAACTTTATCTACTTTGAAAAGGAGTTAAAAAAGAAGCGTTTACATCCAATAAAAATGTGGGAAAATCTGGCTGCAGCTACTTCAAAAGACATTAAAATGCTCCACTATAAATTAACCAATGCACACGATTTTGCATGGTTTGCAAGCAAGCAATTTGTGGTACAAAACGATACGGTAACACTTAACAACAAAGTAGTAAATGTGTTTGCATTTTACAATCCTTGGAACAAAAAAAAATGGGAAAAAAGTATTGATTTTGCCAAGCATGGTTTACGCTTTTACAGCAACCAAATAGGCGATTATCCTTACAGCCTTGCTCAAGTTGTAAATGGTGCAGATAATGGAGTTAGCGGTGGTATGGAATACCCCACTATTACGTTGATAACTACGCAAGATGGAGGGCAAGAATTAGATGCCACAATAGCACACGAGCTAGGCCATAATTGGTTTTACGGTGCTTTAGCAAGCAACGAAAGAGACCATGCTTGGATGGATGAAGGTATGAACAGTTTTTACGAAAAAAAATATAGACAAAGTAGGTATACAAACAAAAGAAAGGGTAATATCAACTCCTCTGGCGACCTTGATAAATTATTATTAGAAGGCTACGGAAGTGTTTATAAAGATCAGGCAATAGACCAAACAAGTGATGCTTTTACCAGTATCAATTACGGACTGATTGTTTATACAAAAGCAACTTTGTGGATGGAACAATTAGAGCTACAATTGGGTGCAGAAGTATTTAAAAAATCTATGCAAGCTTACTATCTGCAATGGCAATTTAAACATCCTTATCCTCAAAATTTTAAGCAAGCAATTGAAGCCTCAAGTCATCAAAACATTGATGCGTTGTACAAGAAATTATACACGACTAAAAGCGAAGAATCCGTTACCGAAACATCACCAAAAAAAATAAAAGCTTATTTGGGTTTGCCATTACAACCTGCCAACAACTACCATTCTATTTCCTTTTCACCAGTGGTAGGGTTAAACCACTATGACAAGTTAATGGCAGGAATATTTATCCATAATTATCAGCTACCGTTACAACGATTTCAATTTTTTGTAGCACCCATGTATGTCAGTGGCAGAAATGATTTTAACATATTTGGCAGGGCTTCTTATAACATTTTTAAAAAGCATTCCTGGCTTGAAATTTCTAGTAGTATCGCTAAATATTCAATCAATAATTTTCAACCACCCAACAGTAATAAACTCTATTTGGGCATAACAAGATTAGTACCTTCTATTAAATATACTTTGTACAATAAAGACCTTCGCTCAACTGAGAAAATAAGCTTTCAATTACGTAGTTTTTTATTGAAGCAAGATCAGCTACAATTTAAAACAATCACTACACCAACTGGCTCAATAGACTTAGTAAGTAAGGTTACGAACGACAGTTATATTAATCAATTACAAATAAATTGGAATAATAACAGGGTGCTATATCCATTTACTACCAACCTTACAATTGACCAAGGCAGTAATTTCTTACGAGCTGGATTTACAGGCAATTATTTGTTTAATTATTTTAGTGGAAAAGGTGGCATTAATGCAAGATTTTTTGCTGGTAAATTCTTTTATCTACAAAGCAAAACCTTTGTTAGTGCTTATGAAACTGATAGCAAACATTTAACCCTAAGTGCACCAAAAGGAGACGAAGATTATACATATAGTGGCTACTTTGTTGGGCGTAATGAATTTGAAGGTTTACTTAGCCAACAGATAATGGAACGAGATGGCTTTTTTAAAGTGAATACAACATTGTACAGCAATAAAGTTGGCAAAACAGATAATTGGTTAATGGCATTAAATTTTACAGGCGATATTCCGCCGAAAGTCAATCCACTACAAGTTTTGCCATTTAAAATACCGCTTAAGTTTTTTGTTGATATTGGTACTTATGCCGAAGCTTGGCAAGACAATTCTGGTACTGGTAGATTTTTATACGATGCAGGTTTTCAGTTGCCATTATTTAAAGATTTGGTGAACATTTACTTCCCAATTTTAAGTAGTAAAGTTTACCAAGATTATAATAAATCTGTGTTAGGTGAAGGTAGTTTTTGGAAGACGGTTTCGTTTAGTATTGACATTCAGAAATTGAAATTAAATAAGATTAGCAAATACATTCCTTTATAAAAATGGAGCATCAAATAACCATATTGCCTTCGCATAAAATTGATGCAATAAAATGGGATAATTGTATAGTAAAAAATCAGTTAGGGCTAATTTATGCTACGACCGTTTACCTGAACTGCATGGCCACAAACTGGAGCGGTTTGGTGGTTGATGATTATGAGGCGATAATGCCATTACCTTGGAAAAAAACGCTTGGAATCCCTTATTTATATACACCACCATTTACACAGCAATTAGGGCTTATTGGCAACCAAAATATTGCTACAAGCCAATTAGAGAAAGCAATACAGAAACTTTTTAAATACGGTTCTTATCATTTCAATTTTGGTAATATTTCCATTGGGGAACAACTCTCTACCAAACAAAAAAGTAATTTCATAATTGATTTGAAATGCGATTATGAAGCTATAAAAAGAAATTATAAAAAAGGGTTTAAGGCTAATATTAACAGGGCTAATAAACAATCTTTTATTTATATAGTGTCCAATAATTTTAAAGATGCTATTGAATTATACAGAAGCTACAATCTTAAAAATTTACAGCATGTTAGTGATGTTGAATATGAACAATTTCTAGGGCTTTGTGCAACACTTGTAACAAATAAACAATTAATGGTTAGGAAGGTAATTGATACTAAAAATGAGCTTCAAAGTGTTGTTGTTTTATTTAAGGATACAAAACGGTTTTACAACATCATTAATTATACTTCTACAAAAGGAAGAGATAATAAATCAAATGCTTTTTTATATGATAATTTGTTTAAAGAATTAGCTGGAACTTTAACTCTACTTGACTTTGAAGGCTCTGACCTAATTGGTGTAAAATCCTTTTACGAAAGTTTTGGTTCTATCAATCAGCCCTATTATCAATGGCATTTTAATAAATTGCCTTGGCCATTAAATTGGGTAAAACGTTGAGCGTTCCTCTAATATTTTCTCTGCAATTAGCAAGTCAATTGGGCGGGTAATTTTAAGATTATTATAATCACCCTCAATCAAAAATACTTCCTCACCAAAAGCTTCTACAACGGTTGCTTCATCGGTAAATTTATTTTCAAATGGCTGTTCAAATGCAGCTAATAATAATTCGCTTTTAAAAGTTTGTGGTGTTTGAATAATGCGTACATCATTTCTATCCGCTACATAAGATGAGCTGCCATCAACAATCCTAATACTGTCAGTTGCAGCAACAGCAGGTATTGCAGAACCTTTTACCAATGCTTGCTCATAGCATTTCATGATCAAATCAACACTAACCAAACACCGCACCGCATCATGTACAAACACAATAGCATTGCTGGTTACAAAGCTTAGCCCATTTTTTACTGAATCAAACCTAGTAGCACCACCTTCAACAATTATAATTTTAGTAGTAAACATATCGGCAATTTGTTTGCCTAATAACAAGTGTTCTTTTGGTAACACGAGTATTATTTGAACATCATTAATAGCAGCTAAAAAAGCAGAAATAGAATGCCACAGTAAAGATTTATTTTGCAATAATAAAAACTGCTTGGGGATTGCACCGCCCATTCTTAAACCGCTACCACCAGCTACAATAACTCCAAATTTTTTCATTGTTTTAATTAAGGTTGTAAGCTATAAAAAGCTATGCAAAAGATGTTCTAAAACTGACTGATTTTTGGTAAGATATCATTATATCTAAAAAACAAAAAACCCGATAGCGAACAGCAATCAGGATTTTTAATATTCTATAAATAAAAGATGAAATGTAATTACACTGCAAAACTTTCACCACAACCACAACTTCTACTAGCATTTGGATTATTGAAGAAGAATCCTTTACCATTTAGCCCATCGCTAAAATCAAGCATGGTATTTACTAAGTATAAAAAGCTTTTTAAATCAGTTACAACTTTTACACCATTGTCCTCAAATACTTGATCCATCGGTTTTTGTTCGTTATCAAAATCTAATTTATAACTCAAGCCACTGCATCCACCACCAACAACACCCACTCTTAAGAAGTAAGACGGATCATCATACACACCAGCATCTTCCATCAGTTTTACAACTTTGGATTTTGCTTTGTCGCTTACGTATATTGCGTTATCTGTTGCTACCATTTTTCATTATTCTAAATGATGAATTTTAAATTTTAAATGCAGTTAAACTCAACATTCAAAATTTAGCATTCAAAATAATTAATGAACCCCTTTCTCTTCAAACACTAATTCTTCTAAACCGTTTTTTACACGGTAATCGTTAATGGCTGCTTTGATAGCATCTTCTGCTAAAACCGAACAGTGAATTTTTACAGGAGGAAGGTTCAATTCTTCAACCAAATCCATATTATCAATAGCCATTGCTTGGTCAACAGTTTTACCTTTTAACCATTCTGTTGCTAAAGATGATGAAGCGATTGCAGAACCACAACCAAAAGTCTTAAATTTAGCATCTGTAATTACGCCAGTTGCATCATCTACTTGAATTTGCAAACGCATCACGTCACCACATTCTGGTGCGCCAACTAAACCAGTACCAACACTTTTGCTAGCTTTATCTAAAGTACCCACATTTTTTGGATTGCTATAATGATCGATAACTTTTTCTGAATATGCCATGATAAATAATTTATAATTTATAATTTTTAATTCCTAATTGATTAATGGTGTGCCCACTCAATTTTACTTAAGTCAACACCTTCTTTATACATTTCCCATAACGGGCTCATATCTCGTAATTTATGAACCGTATTGCTAATTTGTTCTATCGTATAATCAATTTGTTCTTCTGTTGTAAAACGACCCAAACCAAAACGTAAGCTACTGTGTGCCAAATCATCGCCTAAGCCTAAAGCCTTCAACACATAACTTGGTTCCAATGATGCAGACGTACAAGCAGAGCCAGAACTTAATGCAATATTTTTATTAAAGCCCATCAATAAACCCTCGCCTTCTACATGTTTGAAAGAAATATTAGCCACATGCGGCAAACGATGTTCACGGTTACCATTTACATAGCTTTCTTCAATTTGCAATAAAGCATTTTCTAACTTATCTCGCAACTTGCTTAAACGTAAAGCATCATCTTCCATTTCTAATCGTGCCAATTCGCAAGCTTTACCAAAACCAACAATGCCAGGTACATTTAAAGTACCGCTACGCATACCTCTTTCGTGGCCACCCCCATCCATTTGGGCAGTAACTTTTACACGTGGATTTTTTCTGCGAACATACAATGCACCAATACCTTTAGGGCCATACATTTTGTGTGCCGTAAAAGCCATTATATCAATACCATCTTCAATAACATTCACTGGAATTTTACCAACTGCTTGTACACCATCAGTAAAAAACAACACACCATGCTTTTTTGCAATAGCTGCAATTTCTTTAATAGGTTGTACTACACCAATCTCGTTGTTGGCATACATTATAGACACCAAGATGGTAGTTGGTTTTATAGCAGCTTCTAGTTCAGCAAGGTCAATTAAACCATCTTCTTTTACCTCTAAATAGGTTACTTCACCACCAGATTTTTCAATGTGTTTGCAAGTATCTAACACGGCTTTATGCTCTGTAGTAGCAGTTATAATATGATTACCTTTTGAGGCATACATTTCGTAAACACCTTTAATACCAAGGTTATCACCTTCGGTAGCGCCGCTTGTAAAAATAATTTCTTTAGGATCTGCACCAATTAATTTGGCGACTTGCTCCCGTGCATAATCAACAGCCTCTTCTGCTTCCCAACCAAAAGGATGGTTACGACTAGCAGCATTACCAAAATGCTCGGTAAAATAGGGTATCATCGTTTCCAACACTCTCGGATCCATTGGTGTTGTTGCATTATTATCTAAATAAATCGGGAACTTCATAATCTTATTCTTTATACTTGCTTATAACGCAAAATTACTGCATTAGGTTTTATAAATTTGAAAGATATTGGCAAGA
>JAYVNQ010000261.1:0-3214 GCA_043758365.1 Chitinophagales bacterium | reverse complement strand
TTGGTCGTGATAAAATATCAAATCCTTGTGAGTGGCTTTATTTAAATATTCTAAGTCACAAAGGTTGAAGCTGCGTTCAAAAAATATACTGTCTTGTTTCTTCAAAGCAAGGAATAACTCGGAATTTTTAGCTATTTGTCCGTTACCTACGTTAATTGAAAGTATAATTAGTACAATTGTAATTAGATGTCTTATCATTATGGATTTGAATTTAAATTTCACACAACTCTCAAATATACACCACCTTACCACATCAAAATCCCATTAAGCAGCATTTGCTCAACGGGATTTTTGAAACTTGTTTCTTGAAACTTGAAACCTTGGTTTTTACGGCTTTATTTCTTTCAGCAATACTTTTTTAGGAAACGACTGGATTTATAGGATAAAAAAATCATGCGCCATTTGGAATCCAAAGAAACTTCTCCATCCAAAACAAATGATGACAAAATTGGCCATACCGGCTTTATTAATTTCTTCTGAAAGAGACCCGGCGACTCCACCGAAATATGGGAAGGAGGTTTTAAAAAACTTTCCCAATGGAAAACATCTAATTATTGAACAAGCGAGTCACTCATTTAATGGTATGACAGGCTGTGTAGAAAATATTATTTGTGATTTTGTTAAAGCGGGGAATTCAAAATCTTTAAAAACCGATTGCACAGATTTAATAAAATTTCCTGACTATAAACTGAGATAGGTTTACAAGCCCTAACAAAAGTAAATTGCACAAACTCATAACAAAAATTATTGCTGTAATTGGGGAATGAAGAAAGAGCAATTAACTTTTGTAATTCTATTTGGCTTTTAGTTAGTAACTTAAACTTCAGTTTTTCAATGGGCATAATGGTACGGCTACCACGTATAGAAAAAAGGTTATTACAAACAAAATAAATACAACTAATATGAAAGAGATTATTGAACTTATTAAGGCAGGTAAAAACGACCTCTTAGAGCAGAAGTTAAACGACAATCCTTCACTTGCCAACATCCAAACAGAACAAGGAATTTCTCTTTTACAATTTGCCGTTTATTGCAGAAACAATTTCGCTATTGACATTCTAAAAAAGTACAAACAACAACTTGACATTTTTGAAGCTGCCAGTATTGGTGACACTGAAACAGTAAGCCAATTATTGAACACAAATCCAGAATTTTTAAATTCATTTGCATCAGACGGCTTTACCGCTTTAGGTCTTGCTTCATTCTTTGGACATTTATCTCTTGTGAAACTACTTCTTAACAAAGGGGCAAACCCGAATATTGCAGCCAACAACCAATTTAAAGTTGCACCTATTCACTCTGCCTGTGCAATTTCCGCCTTTGACATTGCGGAACTCCTAATAAAACACGGAGCAGACGTAAATGCAAAACAGATGCAAGGTGTTACTCCATTACATTCAGCCGCTCACAATGGACACACTAAACTTTCAAAACTTCTTATAGATAATGGTGCAAACATTAATGCAAAGATGGATAATATGCAGACGCCTCTATTTATGGCAAATGAGAAAGGTTTTCATGAAACAGCAGAATTAATAATTAAACACGGTGGACACTAACAAACAAGCAGAATAACGAACGCCCAAATTAGGTTTGGCATTCCCTACTTTTAGTGATGTTCGCAAAGCGGCATCTCAAAGTTTAGTTAAACCAGATATGATATCTGCCTAGATAGACCTTGAACGTTTTTTTAAACCTTCAAGTTCTCTATGAAAACTTCCTTTTTGCAAGGCATCTCTTCTTACTCATAGTATCCATTGCCAAAAAACAACATAATATCAGTGCTAACCTTATAAGGTTAGCATACCAAGGTTTAGTGTTACTTACAACACTGGTTTCAATTGCATAATCTCTATCAAAAACTGCTCGGTTTCTCTTATCACACCGTCTACATCTTTAGATTTTATTGGCGATGCAATTACATGGTTTTCGGTTTTAGGCATTGCCACTGCTAGTTTTAAAGTAGTTGGCGTACCTAAGGTTTGCATCATTTGTTGTATGGCACTCACTTTTACAACCGAGTCTTGGTGAACGGCATCTTTATAATAATACAAAGCCAATGTTGGCTGGTGAACAGCTTTAAAAGTGGCGTCTGTCATAGTGGTTTCTAGCAATTCCTCCAATGCTACTGCAGCTTCTAAGCGGTATGGGGTGTTCCAATATTGTTTGTAAATAGGTCTGTCATCACTTGGTACATTGTAATTGCTGTTTTTTACTTTGCGAGCAATTTGTAAACCCCATGGGTTATTTAGCAACCAGGCCTTATTATCGTTAATAGCAATATTTGGTGAGTATAAAATTAAACCCGCAATATCATCAGGAAAGGTAGCTGCTAACTTCAAAGCCAAAGTACCTCCGGTTGAGGTACTCATCACAATTACTTTTTTGCCCAATTGCTTGGCTATTGCTAGTGCTTCTTTACCGCTTTCCCAATAGTTATCTGCGGTTAGGTTTAGCAATTGGTCGCTAGTGTCAATACCATGTTCTGCCAGCCTAGCTAGGTATAAATTACAGCCAAACTTTTTGGCAATGCGTCTATGTGCAGGGTTGCCTTCTTCTTGGCTGGCACTAAAACCATGTAAATACACAATGGCATAGTCGGTTGGTTGTTCCAAACTATCATACCATACAATTCTGGCTTCATTATTTGGGCGCAATTTGTGCCTGCCTTCGTTATTAGCAATATAGTTTTCTAAAACAGATTTACTAGTTGGCACTTTGGGCAGCATGGCATTGTATTTAGGTGCCTCAGGGTGCGGACCAACAAAGTAGATTATGGTTATAGCCATAATTATGGTTAGCAAAATTTTCATCCACCATTTCATGAGCAGTCGTTTTTTAATTTTGGTATAAATGTATTGGATTTCATGTCTGGTTCTCTTTTCATTGGCATTAAAAAAATGCGTCAAGAAAAATAAAATGCTTGTCGTTAAGAAATGAGATTAATGTTACAAAAGCCGAATGCTATTTTATTACTGGTAAGTCCTACTTAGCTTTAATTTGCACAAAAGATTGAGCTATTTTCATTTTAGACAAGTATTTCATTTTTTAGCTTTTTTATTAAGCCTTGAATTTTTTGTTACTTTTTTGTCTTGAAACAAAAAAGTAAATGAGAGTATTGAAGAAATAAAATACTTTGTTAACTAAACACCTAATCCTGCATGTGTAATTATTCAGTTTGCAAATTATCTATCTAGCTAATAAAAGTAAGCTA
>JAYVNQ010000260.1:0-9995 GCA_043758365.1 Chitinophagales bacterium | reverse complement strand
AGCAACAACAAGCAGCTTTTTATAAGCAACTTGGCGAAGTGATAACGCATTATACCGAGGTGCTACTTTTTGGGCCAACAGATGCCAAAATAGAACTGGCAAATATTTTAAAAACTGATCACCATTTTGATGCTATAAAAATAACTACTAAGCAAACAGATAAAATGACAGAGAATCAAGCTCATGCTTTTGTAAGAGAATCGTTTTCTGTAAAATATTAGGGTATTTTAAGTGGGGTATTTCTTTGTTCAGTTTCAGCTTTAAATACAAACTCCGATGCAAATTACCTAGTGTATGATATATACTTAGTAAGCTTTTTTTCGAATGTAATTATGCTTTTATAATCAGTACATTTTATAGTTTACAAAATTGAATTGACGATTAATAGCATAATTATATTTCTTACTGTTTCTGAAGTGCCTTTTCCCGTTTTCTAAAAAAGCCACGTAACAAAAAGTTGTGCTGCACCGCCTCAAGATCATCATCAAGTTTCTTACTGCCACTTTCTAAATTTTGAATCATACCTTTTAAATTTCTGGCTACTTCATAGTCATTTAACAATATGCCAATTGGCTTTTTTGGGTCACTTAAACTGGTGTTTATTTGTTGTATACTATCTGCAAACATGGTTACTTTTTGTGAGGCATAGTTAAGGTTGGTAGATGCTTTTTTTAAGTTGGCAACTGTTGTACGTATAGTATTGAAAACCACGGTATCATTCACTAATTCATTGGCAATGGAGCCTTTTTTATGTAAGCCTTCGGCAAATTGTTGCACGTTGGCAATTACCGTTTCGCTTTTTGCAGCTACATTTTTAAAGTGTGCAGTGGCAGCTTTTAAATCGTTAGCCATGCTAGGGTCGTTTAATAATTTACCCAATGATCCTTCCCCATCTACCAGTTTTTTACTAACCGTTTTTAGGTTCTTTGTTATTTCTAATAAGTTCTTGTTATTCTCTTGTAACATGGCCATCATTTGCTCAGTACCAGCATTTACTGCAACGCCAACATTGTCGCCTTCTTCGATTTGAGGAACACTAACTGTACCACCACTAAGCACTATTATTTTATTACCAATTAATCCATCAGATCCAATTTTTGCTGAGGCATCTTTATGTACACGGCTTTGTGCTATTTTTTCAAGGTTCATAATAATTTCAACCTTATTTTGACCGTAAAAATTTATCTTTTTCACAGTGCCCACTTTTACTCCAAATAACCAAATATTATTACCTGCCTGCAAGCCATTAATATCATCAAAAACAGCTTTTATGGTAATTGTTTTTACAAATGTTTTTTGTTGCCCTCCCAATAAAAAAATAGCCCCTACTATAAGTAGTACCCCTACGCTAATGAAAATGCCCACAGTTACTGAGTGGTTTGTATTTTTTGTTGCCATACTTAATTTATAAAATTGTAATCGTAAAAGCTTTTAACTAATTCGTTATCGGTATCAAAAACCTCTTTAAAAGTGCCTTGTCTAATAATTTTCCCTTCGTTTAAAATGGCCAACCTATTACCAGTTGTTTTGGCACAAGTAAGGTCATGTGTAATGATAATAGAACTGGTTTTATAATCTGCTTGTACCTTGTCAATCATCTTATTTATTTCCATAGAAGTAACAGGATCCAAACCTGCTGTAGGCTCATCGTACAGCATTATTTCTGGCACAAGCACCAATGTTCTAGCCACGCCAATGCGTTTAGTTTGCCCACCCGATAATTCAGATGGCAACTTTTCCAAACTATCGACCAATTGCACATCTTCCAACACTTTTTTTACGGCTTCATCAATCTCTGCCCTACTTAAATTTTTTTTATTACGTACCAAAGCAAACTCAAGGTTTTCCCTAACGCTCATGCTATCGTACAAAGCACTGTTTTGAAATGAGAAGCCAATTTTTAAACGTAACTGTTGCAACTCTTTTGGAGTTATATCGGCAATATTTTTACCTAATACGGTTACCGTACCAGCATCGGGTTTTAAAAGACCAGCTATAATTTTTATCAATACCGACTTACCTGACCCTGATTTGCCTAATACCACTAAGTTTTCGCCTTTGTTAACCTCTAAATCAACACCATCTAACACCTTTACGCCAGCAAACGATTTACTAACACCTTTAACCGAAATCACTACTTCTTCTAGTGCTGTATTTTGTATGGGATTTGGTGCTAGCATTAAAAGTTATCGTAAGTATGAATTAATAAATTGTACCACTACTGTTTCTTCTAAAAAAATGGCGAACATGGATAAAACAACTGCTTGATTGGCGGCTTTACCAACACCAACTGTGCCTTTAGTAGCATTGTAACCGTTATAGCAACTGGTAATGCCTACTGTGAAACCAAATAGTGCTGATTTTAAAAATGAAGAGAATAAATCAAGAAAAGAAATTTTAATAAAAGCTTCATGTAAAAAAGCTTTGTAACTCGTCAGCTCATGTGTATGAACATTGAGGTATGAACCAAGCAAACCAACTGCACCAGAAAACATCACCAATAGCGGTAACATAAGCGTACAAGCAATTACACGGCTTACTACTAAAAATTTAAAAGGGTTGGTAGCTGTCATTTCCATGGCGTCAATTTGCTCAGATACTTTCATAGACCCTAACTCGGCACCAATACTCGAACCAACTTTACCTGCCATTATTAATGATGTAACCAAAGGTGCCAAAGCACGTATAACCGCGATGGATACCAATGATGGCAGCCAAGAAGTTGCCCCAAATTCGGCTAAAGATGGGCGTGATTGTTTTGTAAAAACGATGCCTGTAATAAAACCTGTTAAAGTGATTAATGGCAATGTTTTGCAACCTACTTCATAGCACTGTTTTACCACTTCACGCCACTCGTATGGAGGTAAAAAAACTTCTTTAAAAAAACGTAGAATGAAACAGTAAACGTCATAAATCCCCGTAAAAAAATCTACCCAAAAGTTCCGGAAACGCTTGGCTGGTGATATATATATTTCTGTGTTAGCCATTGTTAAATATTGCAGGTTTATTAGTTCAAACGCAGTCCATATTAAAAGACTGATTTTTTGTTAGCTAACATCTAAGCTACCTCTGCCATGCAAAACTCATTCCGCCCCATATTTGTAATGGTTTAAAGATTATAAAGTTCCAACAAATACCTCATTTAGAGCCTCTCAATCATTTAAATTAATTGGTACTGATTCAAAAAGTATGCTCTTTAAAATATTGTTCATCGTTACTGCGAGGCACGAAGCAGCCTAAGTGTAAAATTAAGATTGCTTCGTCCCTCGTGATGACGTTTTTGATTTCAAAAACCTACTTCAAGTTCAGCAGCATACATTGTAAACCACTACCAATTAATTATAATTTTATAGATACATTACCCCGATATTTTCTTCTAAGTGATTATTGTTATCGCCAACCAAACTGTAGTAATTATTTTCTTCATATTCCTCACTAATGGCTTTGTCGGCATCATCAAGTTCTGAGTAAGGTATATAAAGGTCTTTACCTATTTCGTAATCCAAATCTTCCTTATTCGATAAGCGGCTTTTAGTGTTTGGGCTTTTATTATGTTCCAAATCTTCTAGGTCTATATTTTCCTCCTCGAAGGCACTGTTATAAATACCTTCATCGGCTGGGTAAAGTAGATAGCCCGGAAACTCGTTTATGGCATTTGTCACTGCAATAGATTCTTGGTTAACTCTATCTTTTTTATTTTCGGTTGATGACACATTGTTACTTTTTGACATTTCTTATTACTAAATATAGAGAGTTTATAAAAAATTATGCTGTTCTATTGTAGCTAAGCCAATTGCTTTTGAGTATTAGCGAAATCTATTCATAGCAAAATGCAATTGTGCTTTTGCCACCAAACCATTACTAGGATTGCAATTGATGATAATGAGGTAACAAGCAAAAGCGGATATTTTCCAATCAACCATTACGTTCTCCCCATCCGATCGGAACACTTTTTTAAAGTGCTGATTGAAAGGTATTTGCAACGAGCCACATACGTGCAACGCCCTGCTTAATGATGCATCAATATCATTCGTGTCCTCAATATCTAAGCCCGCCATTACATCGCTTATAAAATAAATGAGCCTTGGCTGTTTAAGATAGGTTTGTTGCTGCTCAATAATATTTGTATTAAAAAAGGCAAATACGTTAGGTTGATGCTGCATAATGAATAGTTGAGAGATCTTTAAATAATTCTATTTCTTTTACTGATAAATTTTTAGGCATTTTAATATTTATAGTAGCATACAAGTCGCCGTGTTCTGTTGCATTATCGTAACGTGGCATGCCCATACCTTTTAGCCGCAATACTTTACCGTTATCGGTTTCAGGTGCAATATTTATTTTTAGTTGTCTACGCAATGTGGTAATCAAGCTTTGCCCACCCAAAATAGCTGTGTATAAATCAACAGTAATATTGCAGTACAAATCATCATCCTTCCGGTTGAAAATAGGGTGTTCTGCCACATGAATAGTGATGTACAAATCACCATCTGCCCCACCATTACGACCCTTGCTACCCTTGCCTTTTAACCGTAAAACCTGCCCGTTTGCAACGCCAGGTTTTAGTTTCATTTCTAGTTTTGTATCATCCAATTGCAATTGCCTTGTTGTGCCAGTAAAAGCTTCCTCAAGGGTGATTTGTGTTTGGGCATTGTAATCTTGTCCTTTACTTGTGCGTTGCCTACCTTGACCACCACTAAAACCATTACCGAAAACACTAGAGAAAAAGTCGGCAAAACTATCATCGCTATTCTGGTCGTTTGCGCCTTGTTGATTGGTGTATCCATAGCCTCTATTACCCTGTTTAAAGCCATCAAAACCTTGCTTGCCACCTTGTTGTTGATAATTCTTCCAGTCATCGGCTAGCTTATCATATTGCTTCCTTTTATCTGGATCGCTCAACACTTCATTGGCTTCATTAGCTTCTTTAAATTTTTCTTCAGCTGGTTTATTATCCGGGTTTTTATCAGGGTGATATTTTACAGCCAACTTGCGATAAGCTTTTTTAATCTCATCTTCTGAGGCTGTTTTTGCAACGCCCAATATTTTATAATAGTCTTTAAAATTCATGGTAAGTAGTGGTTGTTAATTAAACTGCTTTTCAGCTTTTTCTTTTTTCAGTTTTAGTTCTTCAATATCTGTATCTATTTTGGGTTTCAGCCAAGTACCTACAAGTTTTCTTCACTTCATATTAAACACTTAGCCATAACTACACCATAAAGTAACGTGGCTTATTTAATAAAAAGGTTGTAGATGTAGCATAATATGTTACATTTTTCACACATTTCTGTTGTATTAGCAGCCTTCGTTTTTAATATTATTTCATTTGCAAAATCTTTGGCAAGTGTACTATTTAGTGGAAGTTTCTATTAGTCTTATTTGTTTAGAATGCACAATGGCATTGTTACTATGGTAGAAATAAAAGCAATGGATGCCTGTCTTTTCTATTGCTTGTAAAGTGCTTACAACATTGGGTTTCAGTGTTTTTGCAGATGAGCGTATGTAAACACAAAAAATTTGCTGATTAAATACTTTTGCGATGGCTGCATAAATATTGGGGTCTTCTTGCGAATCATCTCCTAATAAAACAAACTGCTGATTGGGGAATGCTGATATCAATTTTTCAATCCGCCCAAACTTTGTATTGTGCTTACTTTGGCCAGTTTTAAAAAGCTGGTGTAACTTTTTTATTTGGCTTAAAAAATATACGCCTTCAGGTAATTTATTATGCCTAGAAAAACGTTGAATATAACTGTACAAATTCCATTCGCTACTAGACACATAAAAGAAAGGATTAAAAACTACACCACCAGACGATTGCAGTAATTGGTAATACCTAACCACACCGTTAAAAGGCCTACGGCTAAGTGCATTTTTGGTAAGTAGCACCAATAATCTTTTTAAAATATTGGTAGAATGAGAAATTAAAAAGGTATCATCAATGTCTGAAATAAATGAAAATCTACTTGGTGATGGAACCGTTAAAGTTGCCGATCCAGATGCAGCAATATGTCCATTTTCCTTCCCAATCAAATTTACCTGTACCGTGTAACAACCAATTGCAACAGTATTTTTAGGCTGCCATTCAAATTTAAAAAAACCATCTTTTTCCGATATAGTGCTGTACAGTTCACCATCCCACTCCATTTGCAACACCGCACCAGCAACGGGTTTAATCATAAACAAACGTAATAGCCACAAAGCATTGTACAACATATTGTGCCTATGCGTTTTTCTATCCAAAGGGCTTAATGCCAATGCGTGACCACTAATAAAGCAATAAGTGCCATTGCCAAAACCACTATATAATTTAACAGCATGGTTATTGTTTAATCTTGCTAAAGCAAAAAACCAACGTTTAATTTTTTCTGTAAAAGAAGGTTTGTTGGTTGTAGGTATGTTTTGCAAAATCATTTACTGTAAATTTTAAAATGGCTGCTATCAACTTAAAGATATTGTTTGTTATCAATCAATTTGCTGGCAACAACCAGAATACTTGTTGGCAAATGAATATTGACAATTACTTTTCTCAAAAATCGTGGACAATTGATTATTTCTTGCTTGCGAAAAATCCAGATATAGAAATATTAAAACAATATATTTTTAATCAAAATCCTGCCACGGTAGTTGCCGTTGGTGGTGATGGGACAATAATGATGCTAGCAAATATAATAGCGGGTTCTAACATCGCTTTGGGCATTTTACCCGGTGGTTCGGCCAATGCTATGGCACTAGAACTTGGAATACCAAATACTATTGACAACGCTTTGAAGATCATAGAAAATGGCAACATTAAAAACATTGATACCATTAGGTTTAACAATAAAACCACTTGTTTGCACATAAGCGATATTGGTATTAATGCCCTGCTTATAAAATATTTTAACCAAGGCAATTTGAGGGGCAAACTTGGCTATGCAAAGCTGTTTTTTAAAGTATTGTTTAATCATCAAAAAATGTCTGTCTCCATAAGAAGTACTGACCTAAACATACAACGGCAAGCGTTAATGGTGGCAATTACTAATGCCACAATGTATGGCACGGGATTATTGATAAACCCAAAAGGAATATTAGATGATGGCAAATTTGAAATAATTATTGTACAACGTTTATCGCTGTTTGCTATAATAAAAATGATTTTGAAAGTAGGTACTTTTAACCCAAATGAAATAGAGGTTTTTCCATTTACCAAAGTAGAAATCAATACTCGGAGAAAAGTACACTTTCAAATTGATGGTGAGTATATGGGACGAACAAAACATATTACAGCTCAAATTGTACCACTGAGTTGTAAATTGATAGTGCCGTAACTCTTATTTTTTTGTAGGAATTATGAACAAAGGCAAGGTTGTTTCTTGCAACACTTTTTCGGTTACACTACCCATCAAAACTTTTTCCAACCATCTTTTACTATGCGACCCAAGCACAATAATATCAACTTGATGTTTTTTTGCAACATCCATAATTACATCGGGAAAATCTCCCTCTTCGGCTAAAGTTTCAATATTGGTACTGCCTAAATGCACCTTTGTTTTATCTAAAAACTCCAAAGCAGTTTTTAGTAAACTTTCTTTACTAGCTAAAGCATATAAATCATTGCCATAAAACCCCATTATGCCGGAATAATTGAGGTTGGCGTAATAAGCTTGGTCAGCAACAACGTGTAATCATATCGTATAAGTAGTTATTTTTTTCTATATAATTTTCCTAATAGTCGCAAAACAAAAAAGCAGCTATGATTTTATTAATAACTGCTCTTTCTTAATGTGGGAGTTGACGGGGTCGAACCGCCGACCTCTCCCGATATAATCGGAATGTTCTAAAACAACTAAACTATTTATTTATCAATTGCGCTATCAGCTTTCTACTCTTCCAGTTTTTAATTTGGCTTTCTCTTGCCATCGCTGCTTTTTTGTATCAAAAAATTCTATGTAAACCACTGTCCAGTCATTGGCTTTGCCAGTAAATCCTTTATGGTTGGTATTATGCTTACGCAATCTTTCTTGCATTAAATCGCCTGTATAACTCACATAATATTTATCAAAGGCAAGTGAATACAATATATACGTTGTAAAAATCATGGGCATAAAAAAACCTCGACATGCATCGAGGTTTGTGGGAGTTGACGGGGTCGAACCGCCGACCCTCTGCTTGTAAGTAATAAATTTCCCACAAAGCAACAATAAACATCTATTATCAAGTATAAGCTACAAGCCTTTACAGTATTGAATTACAGCAAAATAAATAGTGGTTTACTTATTGTTGTTACACGTTATTTACGTAAATTAGTGTCGGAATTGTGTCGGAAGCAATTACATTTAAAGCACTATATATGGCAAATCAACAAGCTACTACTGCAATTTTTATTGATAAATACCACCCTAAAGCAAATGGCCTTTGTGCCGTTTCTATTCGGGTTACCTACGATAGAAAGAAAAAATATTATCCTACGCCAATAAGTCTAACGTTTACTGACTATGAAAAAATACAAGGTGAAAAGCCTCGTAATGGGTTTAAAGAAATTGCTTTAAAGCTGCAAGCATTTGAGAAAAAGGCTGCTGATATTATTAGTGATTTACAAGTATTTACATGGATGGCATTTGAAAAAAACTACCTCTCAAACAAAGCCGCAAAAAACAATTTGTATGAGGCTTTTAAAGCTTATGCAGATGATTTAAGGCAAAACGATAGAATCGGCACAGCAGTTTCATATGAATGTTCTCAAAAGAGTTTTCACAAATTTGCACCACATGCAAAATTTGCAGATGTAACACCCGATTTTTTACATAACTACGAAAAATGGATGTTAGGTAATGGTAGTAGCGTTACTACTGTTAACATATATGTACGTTCACTTCGCAGCTTATTTAATGATGCCATTAGTGATGGATTGCTCAATAAAGACGTATACCCGTTTGGTAAAAAGAAATATGAAATACCAACAAGTAATAATGTAAAAAAAGCACTCACGCTAAATGACATTGCAGCCATTTACTATTATAAGCCAAAGCCTCAAAGCATTACCGAATTGGCAAGGGATTACTGGTTATTTATGTACCTCTCAAATGGCATGAATATGAAGGATATGTGCTTACTCAAATACGAGAATATTAAAGGCGATGTAATTGAGTTTGAAAGGGCAAAAACAGCTAGAACCAAAAGAAAAGTAGAGGCAATCAGAGTTTCTTTGTCAGAAGATAGCCAGGCAATTATTAAAAAATGGGGAAATGATAAAAAGGATAGCAATACCTACATATTTCCTGTATTAGAAAGTGGTTTATCGGCAGTAAGGCAAAGGCAGTTAATACAGCAGATAACTCATTTAGTAAACGATCATATGAAAATCATAGCACTTGATTTAAAAATAGCTAATGATATTACCACCTATGCCGCAAGGCACAGCTTTGCAACAATATTGCAGCGTAGTGGAGCAAGCGTTGCCTTTATTGGAGAAGCTTTAGGTCATTCAAATATTAAGACAACCCAAAATTATTTAGCGGGTTTTGAAGATGAAAGCAAAAAGGAAACAGTTAAAGCATTAACAGCTTTTAAAAACTAAATTATTTAGTTTACATTCGTAACTATATAAGTTTAGTTATGTTAGGTGGTATGTATCTTGTTAATCCAGAGGCGTTATTTAAATGTATTGATGATTTAAAATCAGGCAAATCGGATGTTATTCAAATAAGAAGTAAAGATTTTGAAATCAAACAAATAACAACGAAGCCATTAAAAGGTTATGAATTGCATGAGGGTTTTCCAAACTGTTGCGATGAACACTCAGAGCTTTTTAAAATTGCAACGGCTTATTTTGAAAGATTTCCAGACTGTTGTCAAGGGCATCGTAACTTACCAAAAGCTTCTTGGTTTTATAAAAGCGATTATGATTATGTACCTTATGCGAATCAAGAGTTGGGATTAGTAAAATAGACGTGTTGTAAATTTCGTTGATTATGAATGCAAATAAACAACCTACTAAAAATTTACTTCCACGT
>JAYVNQ010000259.1:0-3225 GCA_043758365.1 Chitinophagales bacterium | reverse complement strand
CCGATGAGAACTGAGAATTGGTATTGGCAATGGGCGAATTGCCTTGTGGATTATTATAATTTTTATACCTGCCTAAAATTCCAGTACCTGCAGCATCAAAAGATGGATCTCTATACCATTTATAATCATCATTAGATGGATCAATGATGGCACGTTGATTTAAAACTGAATTTACACCAAAATTAGCAGCAATAGTGCTAAGATAATTACGCCGTTTACGCCTTTCGCCCTCGTTATCTAATCCATCATAGCCTACATCTTGATAAGGTCTGTCATCTGGATTATTACTAAAAGCTTGCGTAATTTGAATAGGATTTACTGGTGTTTTACCCCAAGTATTGCTACTATCTACTGCTGCGGGTGAGGTAGGGGTATTTAAGCCATTTTCATAAAAACGCTTACCATCTTTTAAAATATCTTCACTAATATTTCCTAAGTTTATTAATAATTTACCACCTGTACTACTTGGATTTTTAATAAATGGATTTTGCACCCAAAACTCAATATTCTCAATATTATTGGTTTCAAAATCTGTTTGGTCAATGCTACGCATCAATCCGCCCCATCTTGCTTTAGGGTTTTTTAATTTGCCATTAGCATCTATTTGAGCAGGATTAGACTCAAAGTTATAAGGCCCCAAATCGGTTGGGTAAAACGCTAAGTCGAAAGTAACTTGTTGCGTATTAGTAATATTGGTGGTTTGCTGCGGAAACAATTCGTTAGTGGCTACCAAACGTGTTCTAGGATCGCTCAGTTCATTTAGCTGTCTGCGTAATGGGTTGTTACTGCTATTTTTATCCTGCAAGGTTGGCTCAATATTATACCAAGCTAGTTTTGCTCGGTTTTTACCATAATCAATACTATCGGTTAATGTAGCTTCGGGAAACTTAGGATTGCCTTGTGGTGTACTTGCCAAAGCCCATGCTACCAAAGGAAACCGAAGGTCTAAGCTACTTCTGGTGCTTTCAAAATCATCAATATAAAATAGGCCACTACCACCACTACCAATTTGTGGCGGATGACCAGGTTTTAAATAAGCACCCTCACCATAAGCAGTAATAGAACTCATGGCTTTTGTTGAATAAAAGGGCAATTTATCTAACAATCTGGTAAGCCCCGGCAACTCAGACTTATAACTAAAGTCAGCACCATACATGGTATTGCGAATGGGATCTTCACCAATATTTACCTTGGTAAAAAACGGCCGTTCATTTAACCGCACCATAGATACCCCGAACTGTAATTTTTTGTTGGCTATATAATCTGCCCGCAACCCTAAAAAGCCCCTTTGTTGCAAGCCAAATTGTGCATTATTTTCGTACGATACGTTTACTGGTACACCTGAATTTAAAATGGCTTGATTTAAAATACGTACTGTACCTAAATTATAATCTATACTAAAGTCTATCCCTTCTAATAGGTTTTGACCGCCCGCAGATACTTTTACAGACCCTTGAGGGATATTAAAAGCACCCAAATAAATTTCGCTACCACCGCTACCTTTTGCTTGCCCTTGCATTACAAATCGGTTTAAGTTGGCATATGTTTGTGCTATGGCTTTAATGCTATCGTATAATTGCTGATACACATATTTTTGTGCCAATGCTGGCGTACCAGTAAAAGCTAATCTAGCAAGGTCGCTACCAAAGGGTTCAAGCACAGGAAAAATAATTTTGCCCTGTTGCGATATAACCGTGAATCCTTCTACATAATCATAAATACCATCTGGCTGTGGATCGTTGCGGCTATTAAGTCTGTCTAAACCTAATATATTTAATAAGCTTTTTCCATCAACACTTGGTGCTGCTTCTGGTAAATATCTTTTTAAACCACCACTAGGTTCTTGATATAGTACGTTTAATTGAAATCCATCTTTACTTAAACCAAACACATCTAAACTGTACACATTCTTCATCATCAACTTCCAAATTGGTAAATTGGTACGTGCAGATGTGGCTTTTAATAATTTTAAAAACAATACTTTTTGTACACCAGATGTGGTTTTATTAGTATCTAACGATACATCTTGGCTAAATTCACCTACTTGATACACCCTACCATTATTGGTGTATTGATAAGCTACTGCCAATACTTCATCTGGTTGTAACTGCCCACTAAGCGATATAAAACCTGCTTGTGGGTTAAAAAAATATTCGTTGGTATTTAAATTACGGGCAAAGGTTTTTTCGTAATCGTTCACAGGTGTTAAACCTCTTGCAAGTAAGCGGCTGTTTATTTGCGATGGATTACGGTTATTGGGGTCAGATGCTAAAAAATTGTATAAATTATTAGCCCCATTGGCGGGTAATAGATTGGTGGTAAGCGATTGATTGGCAGGATTAAAAGGTTGACTTTCGCCCAAATCCATTAATCCCACAATATCTCTTGCATCTGTAGTTGCACCAGTACGATTAGTAATCCAAACTTCTATACGCTGTATTTGTACTTGGCTGTTTACAAATGGCAGTTTAGACATGGTAGTGTTGTAATTGTTTCTAAAATACTGACCCATTAAAAAGTGGCGGTTCTCTTCGTAATCGTCTAACTTTTTTTGAAAGGTAGTAGATGCCGCACCGCCCTTTAATGTTTGGCTTTGCCGCTGGCTACGCTGTGTAGCAATAGCACCTGTTAAAAATAATTTTCCGAATTGTAATTGTGTTTTTAAACCAAATAAGTTTTGAGATGATGGAATTAATGTGCCTTTAGATTGCCAAGACATATTACCAGCCTCTATGCTTTTAATAATTTCATCGTCTTTGCCTTTATAATCTAGTTTTAGTTGGTTTAAATAATCAAAATTGGCCAAGGTGTTGTAGCTGATAGGTAACTTTAATTTATCGCCAATATTAGCATTAACATTAAAGTTGGTATTCATATTAAAATCAAATCCACCATTTTTTCTAGCAGCTTCTGGCAAAGTAGGGTTTAGTGTTTTTTGCCCTTGATAGCCCGCCATAATATCTACCGACCCTTGTGGCTTGATGTCAATATTTAAGGCATTCTTCTTACCGTTTTTAGTTTTGCCAGTATCTTGAGTTAGTGCACCATCTTTTGCACCAAAAATTCTATCGAACAAGCTATTGTAAACAGTTAATTTAGGACGTTGCTGCTTCTGGTTAAGTAGCGTTAATGCGTTAGCTCGTTCTTTAAAATAGGTCTCTTCATTTAGCTTATTTTGCAAAGCATAATATTGCTCAAAGGTTAGCGATGTTGGCTTACGATAAA
>JAYVNQ010000258.1:0-3239 GCA_043758365.1 Chitinophagales bacterium | reverse complement strand
TCCAGCAGAGCTTGCTTCCTCTTTTAGCTGATAAAGGCAATTAAAGTGTTTTAATCTAAAATATCACCAACTATTTTTCAGTACATTACCGTTTTATAGCTAATCAATTTAGACATTATAGTAGTAATATTAGTTTAACTTTTCACTGGTGTTAATGCCATACCACATTTAGAACATTTGCCTTCTCTGCTGCTTTTTTCATTTGGGTGCATTGGGCAATAGTAGCCAAGTTTTGCTTTTTCTTTTACAGATAAATTCAAATTCATACCACACACAGCACATTTGCCAGGCTTGTCAGATACTTCGTTTTGATGTGTAGGACAAACATAGTTTTTAGATTGTACCATGTTTGCTTCCTCTTTTTTAGTTAAGTTTAGTTTCATACCACAAATTGGGCAGTTACCCGGTTTAGTTGCTGCAACCGAACTATGCATTGAGCAGGTATAATATTTAGTTTGTGGTGTGGTATCTTTTCTACCCCCTTTTGTTTGAGCAAACACACTTAAAGATAAGATGGTTAAAACTGCTATCAACAGTATTCTTAAAGTTTTCATTTTCGTTGTTTTTTATTAGCATAAAATAAATATTCGCTAGGCTATGACTTTTACTAAATGATGTATGATAAAAATCATGTTCGGTTAATACGTAAACGTAAAGCCTGCACCCAAGCCCATATCACTATCGTAATGCGATGAAATAGATATATATTTTGTGGCGATATACCTGAACCCTGCCATGTACTCTTTATCGGTATTTATCATTATGCTTGCTCTAAACTTTTTTGATACAGGCACATCTTCTCTGCCAAGTTGAAAACGAAGTTTTCCATCGCCATCAATTCGCATATCTGCTACAAACAACATAGGCAACGTGTAAGCAATACCTGCTACAACTGTTTTACGGTTATTTTTATTACTGGCTTGCCCAAACCAGTTTTTATCTTCATTGCCAAATAGGTTTTTAGGACCACCTTCTACTTTATAATGATAATCGAAACCAATGTAAGGAAACCACCACTGCATACGGCCTAAGTAACGGCCAACCATTGTTTCGCTTTCGTAACCGTGCATATCTTTATGACCCAAATGCCATACTGTGCTTAGTTTCCATCTTGTATTTGCAAGCATGGCTTCACCATCTGTGCCATTGCTTTCTATACCAACTTTACCCATTAAATGAAATTCTCTATCATCTGCAAACAGTTTTCTTTTTGCCAATTTAGGGTTTGGTATTTCTGGATTAGGTGCTTGGTTATCATAGCTAAAAATCCTGCCCATTCCACTCATCATGTGGTATAAAATATGGCAATGAAAAAACCAATCGCCTTCTACATTGGCATTAAACTCAATGGTGTCTCTTTCCATTGGCATAATGTCAATAATATTTTTCATGGGGGCATAGTCACCTTGCCCATTTAATAACCTAAAATCATGACCATGCAGGTGCATCGGGTGTCGCATCATAGAATTGTTGTACAAAACTATCCGAAGGTTTTCTCCTTTTTTGATGAGAATCTTATCGCTTTCAGAAACAGTTTTATTATCCAAAGTCCAAACATAGCGGTTCATATTTCCGGTAAGGTCAAATTTCAATTCCTTAAATGGCGCATTGGGTAAAACTGTTTTTTCTGGTGAACGCAACATGGTATAATTCAATGTAACAATGTCGCCTGTTTCTGCCTCCATATTCATGCCCTGCATACTATTGTTATTTGGCATTTGCATGGTATGATTTGCGTGGTCAGTACTTTTTGATATAGATTTTTTGGGTGCTACTTCGCCTGTAATTTCTGGATACATCACCGTGTTCATATCCATTATTTGGTTTTCCATTTTCATGCCTTCCATCCCCATCATATTGCCTTGCATGTCCATCATCTCGTTCATCATCTTCATCCCTGCAAAATATTTTGGTCGGCTCATTTTTGTAGCAGCCACTTTTTCGCCCTTACCTAACCATAGAGAAGCATGTTTAGTGCGGTCTTCTGGGGTTACTAAAAACTCATAGCTTTTGTTATCCGGTATCGTTACAACCACATCGTAGGTTTCTGAAACGGCTATGATTAACCTATCAACTTCTACAGGTTCTACATCGTTGCCATCGGTTGCCACTACTGTTATTTTGCCACCTGCATATTTTAACCAAAAATAATCAGATGCACCACCGTTTGCTATTCGCAACCTTACTTTATCGCCTGCTTTAAATTGCGGCTGCTCATTTTGATTTTTGCCATTTATTAAGAAATTATCGTAGTAAATATCCGTTAAGTCCATAGCGTTCATACGCTTCCATTCGTTGGCAACTTTTGTTTTAAACTGTCCTTGCTGTATAGCTTCTGCATAGCTTTGAGTGCTACCTTTTTGTACGGCAAACCAATCGGTTGCTGCATGAAGGCTACGGTGTACCTCTTTCGGGTTCATGTCTATCCACTCACTTAGCAAAACGGGTATGGTAGGAATATTCCATTCTTTTCGCTTGTTCATAATAAACATACCATACATGCCAATTTGCTCTTGCAAACCTGTGTGGCTGTGATACCAATGTGTACCATGTTGTATAATGGGAAATTTGTACAAATGCGTGGTGTGTGGCATTATAGGCATTTGTGTAAGGTTAGGTACACCATCATATCTGTTGGGTAAAAATAACCCATGCCAGTGTAGGGATGTTTCTTCGTTTAACTCATTATGTACATAAATTTCTGCTGTATCACCTTCGGTAAATGTAAGAGTTGGCATTGGTATTTGCCCATTTACAGCGATAGCATGCTTTGGTTTTTTACCAAAAGTTACGGTAGTGTCTGTAATGTATAAATCGTAACGAACGGTACGTGGTGGCGTATTGTTTGTAATATATTTTTTGTTGAAAGTGGTATAAGTTGGTTCCGCAGACATGTTCATTTGCATACCATCCATTTGCATCATTTTATCATTGGTGGTATTGGTTCTCATATCCATGCCTTGCATAGTATGATGGTGCTTTGCTGTGTCTTTCGACATGGGCATATTCATACCTTCCATATTATGTTGCTGTTTTGCAGCATCTTTAGGCATGGGCATATCCATCTTTTTCTGAGGTTGCTCTTTTGATTTTTCTTTAATCAACTTCATACCGCATTTTGGGCAGTTGCCGGGTTTAGATGAATGGATGTCTGGGTGCATAACGCAAGTGTATGATGCTGGCTGTGCTTGTTCTTTTGGCATATTAGCCATATCCATACCTTCCATATTGTGCTGAGG
>JAYVNQ010000257.1:0-10059 GCA_043758365.1 Chitinophagales bacterium | reverse complement strand
ATTACCAACACCGGAAAAATGGCAGGTGCAGAAGTGGTTCAATTATATGTTCATAAAGAAAATACTGTCATAAAAAGAGCAGAGAAAGAATTGAAAGGATTTGAGAAAGTTTTTCTTAAAGTTGGTGAATCTAAAACTATTTCTATTCAGCTGAATAAAGAAGCGTTTCAATACTTTGATGAAACTAAAAACGCTTGGAATACTGAATTTGGTGCTTATTCAATTCAATTAGGTAGTTCTTCAAGAGATATTCGGTTGAACGGAAAGGTCGCTATGTAAAAACAATAACTTAAATTTTATATGGTGAAGCATCCTTAAATTGTAAGTGGCAGTAAGAAAACTGCCACTTTTTATTTTAGTCAATTACTTAATGATTGTCATTAATGTTTTTTATAAAAAAGCAATACGAAATCTTGAAAAATATTTTTAAAAATCGAAGGTAATTTTCTAATCAAGCGTCATAGTATAAATCAACCTGTAATTTTAAAATTATGCAATACACAAAATCAATAATTACCCAATTAGTTTTATTCGCCTCAATGTTTTTAGCCGTAATTAGCTGCAGCAAATCTACAGATACGGCTGCTGTGGTAGTAACACCAACCACCACCACTGTACCAGCAGTTTACACTAAAATATATGGTACAACTGCCTCCATTACTAACGATGGCACTTATATAACCATTAAAACTAACGATTTGCCAGACCATAAAAGTGCGTATTACTCAACTACCAATGCCTTATACGAAGCTTATAGCGGTACCACGTTTGGCGGTGGAATGTTTATGAAAAACCCGAACTCTATTGCAACGCAAACCTTAACTATTAAAATTCCAGTAAATCCATCTGTAGCTTCAACACATGCAGCTACACCACTAGGTCCAATGGGTGTAGCCCTGAATGGAGTTGTATTTTATAACCAATATGCTGGTCCTAATAATCAAGCCCTAACAAGTGAAATTAATAGTTTTGATAAATATTACGGACATCCTGATCAGGCATCTCGATACCACTACCACGTAGAACCATTGTATTTAACTACTGTAAAGTCTACAAAATCTGGTTTAATGGGCTTTTTATTAGATGGCTTTCCTGTATATGGTCCGCAAGAAGAAAATGGTAATACAGTTGTTAGCAGCGGTTTAGATGTGTATCATGGTCATACGCACACAACGGTAGATTATCCAAGTGGCATTTACCACTATCACTTTACTGCTGATGCGCCTTACCTAAATGGCAATGGCTTTTATGGTACACCCGGAACCATCACTAACTAAATGAAATATTGCATCGTTATCATAATGGGGCTTTTAGTTTATGCTTGCAAAGAGGATAAACCCAAAGTCATTATTCCCCTTGAAAAAATTATAATTCCATCCATTTTAGTTTCTAAACGTTCGCAAGATTGTAAGCTTCAAAACGATACCGTTTTTTTAAACAATAAACAATTTGAAGGTTATGTGTACGATTTATATCCTAACCTAAAAGATACTTTTTCTGTTGAAGGTTTTTCAAATGGTGTATTGCATGGCGTTACAAAAAAATGGTTTCCTAATGGGCAATTAATGGAAGAACGCTGGTATTATAAAGGGGAAAAAAATGGAAAACAAATTGCTTATTGGGATAACGGTAATAAGCGGTTTGAGTTTATTGCTGAAAAAGATTATTACCAAGGCGAGTTGAAAGAATGGACGGTTGATGGCAAATTATTTCATCTTGGTACTTACGTAAATGGGCAAGAAGAAGGCAAGCAGCAATTGTGGTACGACAATGGAAAAATAAGAGCCAATTATGTTATCATCAAGGGAAAAAGATATGGGTTATTGGGCACTAAAAATTGTAAAAATGTATCGGACAGTGTTTTTATTGTTATGTAGTAGTTTGTTGCTTAGTTGTGCCGAAAAAGCGAAGGAAGCAATTAAGTTACCATATTATAACGAGCCAACATTTACGCCAATTTTTATAACTAATACTGCTGAACTAAGCAATAAAATAACCCACACCATAAATGATTTTTCTTTTTTAAATCAAGATAGCTTGTACATCTCTCAAAAAGTTATTGATGGTAAAATTCATGTTGCTAACTTCATTTTTACATCCTGTGGTAGCATTTGCCCCTCTATGACAAGCAATATGAAAACTGTAAGTAATCATTTTGAAACGGATAATGATGTAGTGCTTCTATCTTACTCAGTAACGCCGTGGATTGATAAACCTAGTGTGCTGAAACGCTACATAGCCAATAATAAAATACATAATAAGCATTGGCAATTTTTAACAGGGTCCAAAAACGATATTTATAAACTAGCACGTACATCCTATTTTGCTGAGGAAGATATTGGCTTTAGTAAGGACAGCACTGAATTTTTGCACACCGAACATTTTATTTTAGTTGATATAAATAAAAGAATACGAGGTATTTACAACGGCACTTTAGCTTTAGAAATGCAACAATTAATAGAAGACATTACTACTTTAAAAGACGAAAAGAACTAACACTGCTATAAAACCATCATGAAATTTCTAGCTATTGATATTGACGAATCTAAGAATTCAATCTTTGTAAATAACCCTGACTGTGAGTTACTCTTAAGTGTATACCCAGAATTCTACAAGAAAGTGGGATTTGTGAAACCCTGGATAGGTTATTTTATTGCTGATGATAATGATGAAATTATTGCCTTCGGAGGTTTTAAAGGAAAACCCAGAAATGGTAAAATTGAGATTGCTTATGGAACAGTGCCAAAATATGAACGACAGGGCATCGGTTCAAGGTTGTGCAAAGAATTAGTGTTAATAGCACTTAATGAAGATAGATTAGTTAAAATTACTGCTCGAACTTTACCAGAAGAAAATACATCCAATAGAATATTAAAAAGAAATGGATTTGAATTTCTTGGACTTGTTTGGGATGAAGAAGATGGTGAAGTATGGGAGTGGGAGTTCAAAAATACTGATGTTTCCCCCCGCCCAATTTTGATACCATAGTCAACATTGTTTCTTAAAAAGATGTTGGTGAAAGCAACACCAACATTAGCAGAAAAAAAATAAATCCCTGATTTTTATAATTTCTACCAAGCAGCCTGAATAATTGCAGGTTATGGCTGTAATAGCAAAAGTGCTTGTGAAAAAGTATTAAGAACAATAATTGTTTCAGTTTTAATCCACTACTTTACTCCCTTAAAAAATTTTTTGAAACTCCTTTAATGTGTAAGGGATACTATCCACATATTAGCCGTTGTAAATGGAATATTGTTGACTAAGAAGAAAAAAATATAGAAAAAACATAATACGTATGTGTAAGCAATTACACTGTTGCACCCAACCAAGCCATCATGCCAACACCTATTTCAATGGCGTTTTCATCAATATTAAACTTTGGAGTGTGTACGTTATGTACAATGCCTTTAGCCTTGTTGCAAACACCTAACCTAAAAAAACAACCAGGAATAACTTGGGTATAATAGCCAAAGTCCTCAGCACCCATGCGTAACTCGGTTTCTGCAACATTGTCTTTACCCATAAATATATTCGCTTGTTGCCAAGCAGCTTCAGTAAAAATCGGGTCGTTATCAACGGTAGGGTAGCCAACATCAATTAGTAAATCCAATTCAGCTCCCATGCCTTCTACAATGGCTGTTGCTTGTTTGGTAATAAGTTCGTGTGCTTTGTAACGCCATGTTTCATCCATTGCCCTAAAAGTACCCATTAGCTTTACTTCGCTTGGTATAACGTTGGTAGTATGCCCACCTTGAATGCTACAAATGCTTAACACAGAAGGCGATGTTGGGTTATTGTTACGGCTAATAATTTGCTGTAAGCTCACAATTAATTGCGAGGCAATTAATACTGTGTCGGCAGTTAAATGTGGGGCTGCTGCGTGGCCACCTTTGCTGCGAATGGTGATATAAATTTCATCGGCACTAGCCATTACACGACCTTTTCTAAAACTCAATTTGCCAACATCTAAACCCGGATGAACGTGTAATGCAATAATGCCTTGCGGCCGAGGATTTTCTAAAGCCCCATCACGTATCATATAGCTGGCACCACCTGGATTACGCTCCTCACCTGGCTGAAAAAGTAATTTTATTGTGCCATCAAATTGATTTTTAATCTCGTTTAAAATTTTGGCTGCACCTAGCAGAATGGTGGTGTGTACATCGTGGCCACATGCGTGCATAATACCAACGTTCTGTGACTTATAATCTATGTCGGTTTCTTCTGTAATTGGTAGGGCATCCATATCGCCACGTAGTGCAATGGTGCGGCTTTCGGGGTTATTGCCTTTAATAATAGCAACAATACCTGTGGTAGCTATTACCTGAAAATCAATACCCAAATCTGTTAAGTTTTGCTGAACAAATTTGCTGGTTTCAAACTCCTTGTAACTCAGTTCTGGGTGTGCATGTAAATACCTTCTGATGGCAATATTATCAGCAGCATATTTGGTGGCTAATTGTTTAATAAGATTTTGTAGCATAATTGTTCATGGTTCTTAAAGAAATAATTCATAAATGATACTAAATAATCTCTACTGAGGTTCAATCTCATTCATGATATCGTCTTTCAGTACATATTCCACGGCATCTTCTACTATATAAATACCGTTTGGTAATAACTTTTGCAGCTCTTTCCGAAGTTTTTCAGCATCTTCTCTTTTAATATAATTTCCTATACGCACTTTAAAATTGGGCGATTGAAATATGAGGTATGACTTTAATTCAGGAAATCGAGTTAATAAATCTGTCTTCATTTTAAAAGCTTCGTCGCGGCTGTGGGTGGTCAATACTTGAATACGGAAGCCTCTATACAGACCATTACTTGTCATCATACTACTGCGTTTGTTTAACAGTGCTTGCTTCGCAGATAATATATCTAAACGAGGGTCTTTATTCACAATAATGGTATCATAACTAGCTAGTGCTTTTTGTGCAAAAGCAAACAGAATGAGTAGTGCCAATATTTTTTGCATAGTAATTATTTTATTATTGCAAAGTAATGTAGAAGATTCAATTTACCAGTTTCGTGTAATTAGTAACCAGTAACTTGCTTTTGCTGATTCACCATTTACAATGGACACACTTGCACTGCAACCTAATCTGGTAGCACCTGCGTCTATTAATTGTTTGGCAAAGGTATAATCACGGATGCCGCCAGAAGCCTTTATTTGAACTTGTGGAGGAAGGTTTGCCCTGAACAGTTTTACCGCTTCAACGGTGGCACCTTTTTCAGCGTAGCCAGTGGAAGTTTTTAGATAATCTATACCCGCCACGCCGTATAAGTGACAGCACTTTATTATTTCCTCATCGGTTAGAACTCCACTTTCTATAATAATTTTTACGCCACGATTATTTTGTTTAATGATGGGTAATAAATGATTTATTTCATTGGCTAAATATTCCCAATCGTTATTTTTTATGGCCGAAATATTGATGACAATATCTAGTTCATCTGCACCATCAACAATGGCCAATAAAACCTCTGCTAATTTTGCTTCAATAGCACTGTACCCAAACGGAAAACCTATAACAGTAGCCACTTTTACGCTACTACCATTGGTTAATGTTTTTGCTTTTTTAATAAAATTTGGCGGTATACAAACGGCTACAAATTGGTATTGTATGGCCTCGCTACAAAGCTTTTCAATATCAGCAATTAAAGTAGTTGGCTTAAGAATGGTATGGTCAATATATTGATTGATTTTCATAGACAATATTTAAAAGAAAAGCAACCCAGTTATGGGTTACTTTCTAATTATTTACGCCGCATCCTTGCCGTGACAAGCTTTATATTTTTTGCCACTACCACAAGGACAAGGATCGTTACGGCCAATTTTTAGACCAACCGTAATTGGTTGTTGTTTTACTGGTGTTGGGTCGTAGTAATCATTTTCGGTTGGTGCAGGTTCGTTGCCGCTGCCATCAAAATCTTGCTTGCGAGTCTGCATTTTACTGAGGTCAGTTTTTTGTTGCTTGCCTTCTTTTACTTGTCCTTCGTTTTCAATTGGTATGGTTGCGTGGCACAAAAATTCAACAATATTTTTGTTCACTTCTGCATCCATATTTTTAAATAATGTAAACGCCTCAACCTTATAAATTACCAATGGATCTTTCTGCTCATAAGTAGCTGTTTGAACGCTTTGTTTTAAATCATCCATCGCTCTTAAATGCTCTTTCCACTCATCGTCAATCAAATTTAATGTAACCGTTTTTTCAAGGCTATTCATTAGCTCTAAACCATTGGTAGAAAGGGCTTTATCCATATTTGCCAACACTTGTAAGCCGCGTTTGCCATCGGTAAAAGGTACAATTACATTTTCAATATGTTTGCCTTGTTCTTTACGAATATTTTGAAAAACCGGTATTGATTGTGTTGCTAATTCTTCCTTTCTGCGTTGATAATTTATTATCGCTTGGTCGTACAATTTCTCGGCCAATTGTTGCTCTGGAAGTTTGTTTAATTCTTCTGCTGTAATAGATGAATCAACACCAAAATTTACAATCACTGCTAAACGGAAACCTTCATAATCGTTCTGCTCTTTAAATGAACTTACTAAGCCTTCGGCCACAGAATAAAATGCATTATCTAAGTCCAAAGCCAAACGTTCACCAAACAAAGCATGGTTGCGTTTGCTATAAATAACCGTACGTTGTTTGTTCATCACATCGTCGTACTCCAACAAGCGTTTTCTTATACCAAAGTTATTTTCCTCAACCTTCTTTTGTGCACGTTCAATGCTTTTGGTAATCATGCTATGTTGAATTACTTCGCCTTCTTTATAACCAGCAAAGTCCATCACTTTTGCAATACGTTCACTGCCAAACATCCGCATCAAATCATCTTCTAACGTAACAAAAAATTGCGTAGAACCTGGATCACCTTGACGACCAGCACGACCACGTAACTGCCTATCAACACGGCGGCTTTCGTGACGCTCAGTACCAACAATAGCAAGGCCTCCAGCTTCTTTAACACCAGGACCAAGTTTAATATCAGTACCACGACCAGCCATATTTGTAGCGATGGTTATAGCACCCGCAAAACCGGCTTCTGCAACTACTTGTGCCTCACGTGCATGCTGTTTGGCATTTAAAACATTGTGTGGAATTTGCTTTTGGCGAAGCATACGACTTAGCAACTCACTCACTTCAACTGAAGTTGTACCAACTAAAACTGGTCTGCCTGCTTCTCTTAATTTAGAAATTTCTTCTATAACCGCACCAAACTTTTCACGTTTAGTTTTATATACCAAATCTTGCTCGTCAATACGTACCGCTGTAAGATTTGTAGGGATGGTTACTACGTCTAATTTATAAATATCCCAGAACTCGCCAGCCTCTGTTTCTGCAGTACCCGTCATGCCGCAAAGTTTGTGGTACATGCGGAAATAGTTTTGCAAAGTAACCGTTGCATAGGTTTGTGTTGTGGCCTCAATTTGTACATTTTCTTTCGCTTCAATAGCTTGGTGCAAACCATCAGAATAACGACGACCATCTAAAATACGTCCTGTTTGTTCATCAACTATTTTAACTGATTCGTCCATTACCACATACTCCACATCTTTATCAAATAGGGTATAGGCTTTTAATAATTGTTGAACCGTATGAATGCGATCTGCTTTTACAGAATAATCGTTAATAATGGCTTCTTTTTGGCGAAGTTTTTCGTCAGCATCCGCAGTGCTTTTATCAACACTTCCTAGGCTTACGCTAATATCTGGAATGATGAAGAAATTCGGGTCTTCCCCAGCTTTTGTAATTAGCTGTATCCCTTTATCGGTAAGCTCTACAGAGTTTTGTTTCTCATCAATATAAAAGTATAATTCTTCATCTGCTTTTGGCATTTCACGAGATTGATCTGCCAAATAATAGTTCTCTGCTTTTTGCAATTTTACCCTTACTCCAGGCTCGCTTAAATACTTTATGGTAGCACTGTTTTTAGGTAACCCTCTATGGGCTCTAAACAAAGCTAAACCACCATCTTTTGGATCGTCATTGCCTTCGGCAATTTTCTTTTTTGCTTCGTTTAAAAATGAATTAGTAGCTCGTTTTTGAGCGTCAACTAACTTTTCAATTCGTGGTTTTAACTCAAAAAATTGTTCTAAATTATCTTGCTTACCAATTGGGCCACTAATAATTAAAGGGGTTCTGGCATCATCAATTAATACACTATCCACCTCATCAACCATTGCAAAATGGTGTTTGCGTTGCACCATTTCTTCTGGACTATGAACCATGTTATCTCGCAAATAATCAAACCCAAATTCGTTGTTAGTACCATACGTAATATCGGCTAAATAAGCATTTCTACGTTCTGCGGTATTGGGTTGGTGCTTGTCAATACAATCTACAGTTAGCCCAAGCCATTCAAACAAAGTACCATTCCATTCGCTATCACGTTTTGCCAAATAATCGTTTACTGTTACAATGTGTACACCTTCGCCCGATAAAGCATTTAAATATGCAGGTAATGTACTCACCAAAGTTTTACCCTCACCAGTTGCCATTTCGGCAATTTTACCGCTATGCAATACGCTGCCACCAATTAACTGCACATCGTAATGCACCATGTTCCAAGTAACTTTTCCACCACCTGCAGTCCAAGTATTTTTAAAAATACTTTTATCGTTATCTATGGTAATGTAATCTTTTTTCACGCCTAATTCCCGATCTAATTGGGTAGCTGCAGAAACCAGTGTTTCGTTTTCTACAAAGCGTCTTGCAGTTTCTTTTACAACTGCAAAAGCCTCTGCCTGTATGGTTTTTAGGGCTTCTTCAATTTGTTTGTCACGTTCTTTTTTAAGCGTATCTACATCTTGGTAAATGGCATCTTTTACATGCAGTTCGGTAGCTGGTAAAGCATCGGCTTCTATTTGTTTTGCAGCAATTTGCTCATCAATATCTTTAATAAAATCTTTGATACGGTTTTTAAACTCCTGCGTTTTATTGCGCAGCTCGTCGTTAGTTAAACTTTGGTACTGGTTAAAATAACCATTAATTTTTTCAACGATTGGTCTAATCTGTGCAACATCTTTTTCACTCTTATTGCCACCTAATAACTTGCTAATAAATTTCAACATATAATAAATAGAATTGTATGATAAGTTTTAACTTTTATCAAATAAAGTGCTGTGTTATTTTTTAGTCAAATTGACACACTTAATTTGAGCCGACAAATGTAAAGAATTTGGGTTCAGTTAAACGGATTGACATTGTAATGATTGTAAGGAATAAAAATGTAACATTGATTTTAGGAATAACTTAACGAAATATGAGCATGAGTAAAATATGCTTAACAACGGTATTTTTTATTGGCATAAAAGGCTTTTCGCAAATTAGCCCAACCGATTCTGCAACTGTGAGAATTGATACGTTACGGTCATCAACAGGTTTGGTAAGCCTAGATTCTATCACTAAAAGACGTAACCAACTTAACAAAACCAATATGACCATTTTGGCAGCGTGGGCTGGTGTAAATATTTTACAAAGCAGTATTGCGGCAGCAAATGCTAAGGGCAGCGACAAGGCTTTTTTTCAGATGAACACATATTGGAACACAGTTAATTTGGCATTGGCAGGCTTTGGTTTGTACAGTGTAAAAAAGGCGGTGAACAAAAAATTATCATTAGCGCAAAACATAAAAGCCCAAACCCAATTAGAGAAAATTTTATTGTTTAATGCTGGTTTGGATGTTGGTTATGTGTTTGGTGGTTTATACCTAAACGAACGTGGACAAAGGCCTGTAAATGAGCAAACACAAGGGTTTGGTAAAAGTTTGGCGTTGCAGGGCGGTTTTTTATTAGTGTTTGATGTGGTGCAATATTACTTACATCATGCCAATGGCAAAAACCTAAATGGCTGGCTAAATAGGGTAGATATTGGTTCAACGCAAAACGGAGTAGGGGTAAGTTATAAACTTTGAGTTGTAAATGGTAAGTGGTAGATCATAAGAAATGATTTTGGTACTGATTCAAAATGTATGCTCTACAAAAAGTTGGTGGTCGTCACTGCTAGGTACGAAGCAGTCTAGGTGCAAAATAAGATTGATTCGTGCCTC
>JAYVNQ010000256.1:0-3253 GCA_043758365.1 Chitinophagales bacterium | reverse complement strand
TGTATACATTAATTTTATCTGTCCCTAAATCGGTTGTAAAAACTAGTTTTTCATCGGGCGAAAAAACAGCCATATGGGCATGTGGTTCATTTTGGCGTAGCTTGTTAATACTACTACCAATATGTTGAAACAATTGATTTACACTATCTATAGCCCCATTTTTATTAATATTTAAAACACTTACACTACCACCACTATAATTAGCTGTTACTAGCCATTTATTGGCTTTATCTACACTTATATAGCAGGGGGCATTTCCTATAACAGTTTGAAAATTTATCAGTTTTAATACACCACTCTTTTTATTGAAACTAAAAGCGCTTGCAAAACTTGAAAGTACTTTACTTGCCTCATTGGCACTATATAAATATTTACCATTATTACTAATAGCTAAGTACGATGGATTATCAGATTTTACTTTGCTCACAAATGTTGCTTTACCATTAGTAGCATTAAAACGGTATACACTTATACCTTCATTTTTACCAGTTGTATACCCCCCAACAAACAAATAATAATCTTTGGTTTGGCAGAAACTAGCAACAGAAAAAACTAAATAAGTAGCAATTAAAATAATACGCATGATAAATGTTTTATGTTCGATATTAAAGTGTTATGTACGATGTATGTAGTACGATTTAAGTATAAAAAGTAATTATCAATATTACAAAAAATCTTAGTAGATCTTCTTAATTAATTCTCATCAATGATTAATATTATCCCATATTGTGAAACACCTTGTTCACATCCTCATCCTGTTCTAAGCGTTCAATTAGTTTACTAATGTCATCGGCTTGTTCATCGGTTACAGGCACAGTGGTGGTAGGTATCCATTCGAGCTCAGCACTAATTGGTGTTATACCTTTATCCTCAAGTGCTTTTTGTAGATTGCCAAAATCGGTAAAAGCACAACGTAATACCAATATTTCAGAGCCATCGTCGTTGGTACTTTCGCCCAATTCATCTAAGCCGTGGTCTATTAGTTCTAATTCAAGTTCATCTATATCTAAACCAGCAATAAGTTTAAAACTTCCTACCTTTTTAAACTGAAAACTTACACTACCTGTATTGCCCATAGCACCGTGTCCTTTATTAAAATGGCTTTTTACATTAGCCACTGTACGTACATGGTTATCAGTTGCAGTTTCTACTAGTAATGCCACACCATGCGGTGCGTAGCCTTCGTACAAAATTTCTTCGTAGTTGGCAGTATCTTTTCCCATAGCACGTTTTATGGCCGCTTCTACACGGTCTTTTGGCATACCAACACTACGAGCATTTTGGTAGCAACGACGCAAGGCTGGGTTCATGGATGGTTCTGGACCATTCGCCTTTACAGCAATTACAATTTCTTTACCAATACGTGTAAACTGTTTGGCCATTCTATCCCAACGGGCAAACATGGTGGCTTTTCTTACTTCAAAAATTCTTCCCATAAATTATTTACAATTTGACATTTAAAATATTTTAGTACCCAGCAACAGATTATCAATTATGCATCTGTTGCGTCACACTACACATAGCTATTGGTAAATACATTCACAACTTTACAAAACTAAGCATCCGCAAAAATAACAATTGTATACCAATAAAAAATTTGCTTTAAAACAAGTATGCCACACGTTTAGGTGTGGCATACATTATAATTAAATATTATGTTTAACCTTTTTGTGCTAATCGTAGTTTACTATTGTTTTTACTATACAGAAAGTAAATTAGTACACCTAAAACTAACCAAGCACCCGATAATTGAATGGCATGTATATTTAATTGTGACATTAAAAATACATTAATACAAATACCTAAAACTGCAACTAAAGGCAAAGCCGGAACTTTAAAATTTCTTTGTAAAGTCGGTTCTTTAACTCTTAGTAACCAAACCGCTGCACACACCATTGTAAATGCAAACAAAGTTCCAAAACTTGTCATGTCTGCCAATGTTGAAATAGGGGTAAACCCTGCAACAAGTGCTACAACAATTCCAATAAGAATATTGCTTTTATAAGGTGTTTTATTTTTCGGATGTAGGTCACTAAACAATTTTGGTATCAACCCATCCTTACTCATACCCATAAATATTCTTGATTGTCCCAACATCATTACCATCATTACAGAAATTAAACCCGCAGTTGCGGCAATTGTAATAATAAACACTGCCCAAGGCATACCTGCTAAATCAAATGCAGCTGCAACGGGTGCTTTAATAGCATCTGGATATTTGCCCAATGGATTAAAATCACGATAGTTCATCATACCAGTAAGTACCAAAGACACTAATATATACAAAATAGTACATACTAATAAAGAAGCAATAATGGCAAATGGTATATCTTTTTTAGGATTAATAGCCTCACCCGCTTGTGTAGAAACGGCATCGAAGCCTACATATGCAAAAAAGATTGCTGCGGCACCTGAAACAACACCACCCCAACCATAGGCAGCATGGCTTTCACCATTATTAATTACTTGTGCAACATCTGGAATAAAAGGTGTCCAATTAATGACATTTACATAAAAAGCACCAACTGCAATTACAAATATTACAGCGGCCACTTTTAAAATTACAATCATGTTATTGGCTTTTGCTGCTTCTTTTGTACCTTTTATTAGTAAAGCAGTTATTAGTAATACAATGATAGTTGCGGGTAAATTCATAGAAAAACCAGAACCAGTATAACTGCCAGGGTCTTGGGTTAAATAAGTAGGTATATTTAAGTGTAATAGATGCAATAACTTATTAAAATAACCTGACCAACTAACAGCTACAGTCATAGATCCCATGGCATATTCTAAAATTAGTCCCCAACCAATTATCCAGGCAAAAATTTCGCCAATTGTACCATAAGCGTACGCATAAGCCGATCCTTCTACAGGAATCATACTAGCAAATTCAGAATAACAAAGTGCTGCAAATACACAAGCTATACCTGCAATAATGAAAGATAAGGCTAGTGCTGGCCCCGCATGAAAGTAAGCACCTGTGCCTGTAAGTACAAAAATACCACCACCAATTATTGCTCCAATACCAATGGCAGTAAGACTCCACTTACCAAGCACTCTTTTCATTTCACTTTTTTTCATATCCTCTTCAAAAGCACTGAGAGGTTTCTTCAAGAATAAACTCATAAAAGGGTAGTTAAATTTCGTAATATTTTTATTATTCGGCAAAATAGGCAATTCTATCTTTCCATTTGCATTTCTTTTATATGGTAGGTAAACATTTTTTTAACGATGAAAAGTTTATAGTTGCTAG
>JAYVNQ010000255.1:0-3258 GCA_043758365.1 Chitinophagales bacterium | reverse complement strand
TGGAAGCCTTTGGTAACGTGCATATTAACGATAATGATAGCATAAACACCTACTCGCAATACCTAAAATATATTGGAAAAGAGAAAAAAGCCTACCTGAATAAAAAGGTAAAACTAACCGATGGTAAAGGCGTTCTAACCACGGAAGAATTGGTGTATGACCAACAAACAAAAATTGGTATTTACTATAAAGGTGGTAAAGTAGTTAATGGTAAAACGGTATTAACAAGTACCGAAGGCTATTACTACGGCGAAACAAAAGATGTATATTTTAAAAAGAATGTGTTTTTAAAAGATTCTGGGTTTACGGTTAAAACAGATACATTATTGTACAACACCAATACGGGTATAACTACCATTGTTGCACCTTCAACCATTGTAAGTGGCAAGCAAACCATTAAAACAAAAGATGGTTATTACGATACAAAAAGTAAAAAGGCCTACTTTAATCAACGGCCAATTATAGATGATAGTGCCTACACATTTACAGCCGATAAAATTGCCATAGATGATAAAACTGGCCTAAGTGAATACGATGGAAATGCTGTGTACCGAAGCAAAGACAGCCTAGCATATGATTTAATTGCTGGTAATATAAAAGCCAATAAAAAAACCAATGCGTTATTAGCTACTCAAAAGCCTATATTGCTAATAAAACAACCACAAGACACCATTTATATTTCTGCTGATACGCTGTTTTCATCAAAATTGAGTGAATTGATGAAAACCAAACCAATACCTGTAGTAAGAGATTCTGTAATTGCTACAAAAAAAACCACCGCTAAAAACCAAAAAGATAGTAGTACAGATAGATATTTTGAAGCATATTATCATGTGAAAATATTTTCAGATTCGTTACAAGCAGTATGTGATAGTCTCTTTTATTCGGGAGAAGATTCTGTGTTTAGGTTATTTAAAAATCCCATTGCTTGGGCACAAGAAAACCAAATTACGGGTGATACCATTTATATGTTTCTACAAAATAAAAAGCCAGAAAGATTGTATGTATTTGAAAATGCGATGAGTATTCAAAAATTAACTGATAAATACTATAACCAAATAAAAGGCAATACGATAAACGGCTATTTTATTAATGGTAAAGTTGATAATTTACGGGCAAAAGGCAATGCCGAAACCGTTTATTATGGCCTTGATGAGCAAAACAAATACCTTGCTGTAAACAAAGCCACTTGCGATGTAATTGATATGTATTTTTCACAAAATGCAGATGGCGGTACTAAACCGCAGAAAATAGTGTTGCGTAACAATTTAGAAGGCACAGCCTACCCCATGCGGCAAGTAAACCACGAAGAAATACGGTTACGAAAATTTAAGTGGTTAGATGCACAGCGACCTAAAAGTAAGTTTGATATTTTTTCTAATTAGAAAGTTAAACATAGAGGTATGTGAGTTAGACACAAAGTTTAAAGAGCTTTGACTATTAAACGCTTAAATAAAATTCCTTTGTGTGAAACTCTCAAAACTCTGTGGTAAAAAAGTTTACAATTTTTGCCTTACCACCACATTGTTCATTATAAAAGTAGAGCCGCTTGCGGCTATAATATTGTACACTTTTTGCTTGCCCCCTGCTTTTTCAGAAGTATGCCAAACTGTAAATAATTCATTGGTTTTGGTAGCTTCATTTAAGCAAAACAACTGCTCGCCTATTGCAATTTTTCCAGCTTCTTTTATAATAGTAGATGTTTGTATTGGATGGTTTGGTGTGGCTTCTAATGCTTTGGTAGTAAGGCATACAGCAATACCATTTTCTGTAATAGTTTCAGAAGTTTTAATCAATAATAAGGTAGTAATAGCATAATTTTTCTCTTCATGTTCAGTTAATGCTTGCACTTTTACAGCAATCATTTTATTTGTAGCAATATCAAACGTTAGTACGTAATCACCTTGTTTAATATCTTTTAATAGTTTTTTATTGCCATTTGCTAAAGCCACTTCATCGGTGCCTGGGAAACAAATATCGCTACCGTATGTACCTGCATCTTTACTTACATCTTTACCTTGGTTCATGGCTTTGTACAATTGATAACCCATTTCTTTTGATAAAACATATGACAATTTTAAAACGAAGTTTTGTTCTACTTTATCTATCGCATGAATATCCTCGAAATACTTTTCCCAAACCTTACCATCAGCCGTATAATTCGGCATCAAGGCTTTGTACACTTTGCCTTTTTCAGTAGTGTAAAAAACCATTAACCCTAGTTCTTGCATGTCTTGTTTAGCCACTAACTTGTATAAATCTATACGCTTTTTCATACCATCATCACCTGTAATAAAGTAAGGTTTCTTGCCTTCGTAACGGTCTAGAATATACGTATTTTCAAATTTCACAAAGGTGTCTTTGTCTAAATCATTAATAGCAAAAGTTTTGGTTTTTTCATAATCTGCCATAGTTAATGAACGGGAAGCTTGTTTGGTTTCTTGTGCGTTTGCAATTGAAAACGTCAACGTTAAAAAAGATAAGAATAGTATTTTTTTCATCGAAATATAATTTTTTACAACAGAGTTTTTATGAGTTTTTCACAGAGTTGACCGAGTATTTTTATGAAAACGTCTGAGGTTATTTTAACCTCAGACGTTTTAAATCTTATAAATCCGTTCCATCCGTGTTATCAGCGTTCCGTCTTCGTACTACGAAATCTCTCTAAAAGCTTTTGCAAAAGCTTCCATTTCATCCATACGACCAATACTAAGTCGGCAATAATCTTTACCATTCATTTTCCAATAACGCACACCTACACTGCGTTTCATCATTTCGTCGGCAAACTTTTTACCATCCATTTTTATTGGGAACATTACAAAATTCGTTACAGATGGAATATACTCGTAACCTTCGGCTTTTAAAACCGAATACAGGTACTCTTTAGAAGCCTGTGTGTTTTTAATAATCTCGCTACAATAAGGCTGCTCTTTAAAAGTTACCATGGCTGCGGCCAAAGTTGGGGCCGAAATGTTACCACCATTATCGGTGTATTTTTCAAGAGTTTTAACCATGGCCGGTTGTGCAATAATATAGCCAACACGCAAACCGGCAAAGCCATACAGCTTAGAAAAAGTACGAGCTACAATTACGTTTTGTCCTTTTTTTATGTTGTCTATCAATGTATTTGCTTGCGGATCGGGCAAATAATCTATATAAGCTTCATCTATAAAAATGGGTACTTTTTTAGAAACCCTATCGCAGAAGGATTTTAGTTTGGTAGCATCTAACGCAGTGCCAGTTGGGTTGTTTGGATTA
>JAYVNQ010000254.1:0-10087 GCA_043758365.1 Chitinophagales bacterium | reverse complement strand
AAGATTTTTTTTAAGACTTATCAATGTTCCGGATTAACTTTAGAAAACAAGCTTTTTTAACAACAAAAATGGTCAACCTATTTCAGGGCAAGACAAAGAGGGTGGTTTTTGGCATAAGAAAATTTACCAAAACCAAATGTGGTTAGATGGTTTGTATATGGGGGGAGCCATTTTATGCTGAATGGGCCACAACCTTTGGTGAGGCTGCATCTTACGATGATATTGTTAATCAATTTGTGTGGATGGAAAAACATGCAAGGGATTCAAAAACAGGTTTATTGTATCACGGTTGGGATGAAAGTAAAGAGCAGCAATGGGCTAATAAAACTACGGGCACTTCCCCCAATTTTTGGGCTAGAGCAATGGGTTGGTACGGTAACGCTCTGATAGATGTATTAGAGCAAATGCCAGCAACCTACAATAAAAAAGACTCGCTTGTGAACATCTTAAATCGCTTTGCCGCAGCAGTACAAAAAGTACAAGATGCAAAAACGGGTTTGTGGTACGATATATTGGATAAGCCAACTGGTAAAGGCAATTATTTAGAAGCTTCCGCTAGCTCAATGTTTGTATATGCTTTGGCAAAAGGGGTTCGTTTGGGCTATTTGCCAACAAGCTATTTATCAGTTTCAAAAAAAGGCTACGATGGTATAATTAAAAATTTTACAGAAACTGATGCTTCTAGTCAAACCAATCTAAAAGGTACTGTTAGCGTTAGTAGTTTGGGTGGTAAACCTTACCGTGATGGTAGTTATGATTACTATTTAAGTGAGAAAGTAATTGTGAACGATGCGAAAGGTGTTGGTGCGTTTATACAAGCTGCTAATGAGATAGAAGTCCTACCAGCACTAGGTTTTGGTAAAGGAAAGACGATTACCTTAGATCATTATTTTAATAGCGAAGTGAAGAAAGACATCACTGGTGTTGAACGTCCATTCCATTATGTGTGGGACGAAATGGACAATAACGGTTTCTCATTATTGGGTCATGTATTTAATAGTTATGGCGTAAAAACTGAAATATTATTTGATGCACCAACCGCTACAAACCTTAAAAAATCTGACATTTATTTAATTGTTGATGCAGACAACATTACTGATAATCCCATCCCAAATTATGTTACCGAAAAAGATGCAAAAGTAGTTTACGATTGGGTGAAAGCTGGTGGTGTATTAATTTTGCGGCATAACGATAAACCTAATGCCGATTTTGAACATTTCAATATTTTAACTGAACGGTTTGGTATTCATTTTAACGAGGATACGCGAAATAGAGTAACTGGATCACAATTCGAAATGGGTGCTTTATATTTTACTTCCCCAATTCAGCCAGTTTTTAAAACTGCCAAAAAGGTGTATTTAAAAGAGATAAGTACGTTGAAATTATCAGCACCAGCAATGAGTATTTTTAGTGATAAAGGCGATGTAATAATGGCACTAAGTAAGGTAGGTAAAGGCGTGGTTTTTGCCGTTGGCGATCCGTGGGTTTATAACGAATATACCGATGGCAGAAAGCTACCTGCGGACTTTGATAATTATAAAGCAGCTAACGATTTGGTAAAATGGGCAATTGAACAATCTAAACTGAAATCTACTAAATAAATTACATGAAACCCAATATCAGAAAGCCTTATATCGTTTTATTCCTGTTAATAATATTAGGGTGTGATATGCTCCAAGCACAAGATTTAGTAGCAGATAATATGCTACTGTTTCAACGTTCTTGTGGTGGCTGGCCAAAATATTTTGAAGAAAAGGCTATTAACTATAAAAGGATTTATACTGTTGAAGAAAAGGCAACTATTGTTGACGATATTGGTAGGAATGATGCCACCATTGATAATTATGCCACTACTAAAGAAATATGGTATTTATCCAAAGCATACAAACAATTTAAAAATAGGGCCTACTTATCTGCTGCTGAAAATGGTATCCGTTACCTATTAAAAGCACAATATAAAAATGGCGGTTGGCCACAATTTTATCCAGACTTTAGTTTGTATAGAAGTGAGATTACCTACAACGATAACGCTATGATAAATGTGTTAAAAGTATTGCAAGACTTGGCTTTAAAGCGAAATGATTTAGATATTGTTACTCCATCTTTAATTGCTCCATCTATAGAAGCTATAAAAAATGGGATTAATTGTATATTAAAAACACAGGTTACAGTAAATGGTAAGTTAACTGTTTGGTGTGATCAATACGATGCAAAATCTTTACTGCCTGCCAAGGCAAGAGCCTTTGAATTAATTTCTTTAAGTGGTAGTGAAAGTGTTGGTATTATTGAGTTTTTAATGGCTCAACCAAACCCCTCACAAGCTGTTAAACAATCAATTACTGCTGCTATAAACTGGTTCAATAAATCAAAAATTGTTAGTTATAATTTTGTTCAAGTGCCTGATGCTTCTGTGCCAAAAGGGTTTGATAAGGTGCTGGTGGAAGATAAAAATTCAACCATCTGGGCAAGATTTTATGATATTGATACCAACGAACCTTTTTTCTCAGGACGGGATAGTCAAAAGAAAAATCAGTAAAAGATATTGAGTATGAACGTAGAATAGGTTATGCTTGGTACGGCACTTAGCCTGCGGAATTACTTGATAAAAAATATCCTAAATGGTTGGCTAAAAATAACTAAATGCGATTGCTACAATACAATATCAGCCTACGTTTTACTATTATGTGCTTGCTTTGTTTACAAAGTCTTTTATCGTTTTCGCAATCTATTATTGCAGATGCTTCCGGTAAAAAAAATTTTAAAACTATCCAAGCTGCTATTAATAGTTTAAGTGATAGTTCAACAAAACCAAGAATCGTTTTTATAAAAAATGGGATATATAACGAAAAGGTTTTTATAAGCAAAAGCAATATTATTTTAAAAGGAGAAAGCAGAGAAAAAAACAATTCTCACACAAGCTATTGCAAGAGATATTTTTCGTTGCTCAAACCAAGATGACTGGGGTGTTGCAACGCTAAATTTGAGAGGTAATGATATTAGTTTATTAAATCTGACAATCCAAAATACTTATGGCTTCGATAACCTAAAAGAAACGACAATTGCTTGCCCTAACGATACTATTACTCACGAAAAAAAAGTTCGAAAAGATGGGCATCAAATGGCATTACGTTCCTTTAATACAACCCGGCTAAAAGTTATTAATTGTTTGCTGAAAGCTTTTGGTGGCGATACTGTTAGCCCTTGGAACGTTGAAGAGGGACTATTTTATTTTAAAGATTGTACCATGGAAGGTGGTGTCGATTTTTACTGTCCTAGAGGGTGGGCTTATGCAGAAAATTGTGTGTTTATAGCTCATTCAGGCCCTGCAAGTATTTGGCATGATGGCTCTAAACATGAAGATTCCAAAACAGTATTAAAGAACTGTACATTCAAAGGATTTGATGGTTTTAATTTAGGCCGTTACCATAGAGACGCACAATTTTATTTAATTAATTGTGTGTTTGCAGATAATATGAAAGACCAAAATATTTATCGTGTGCCAACTACCAATACCATTTTGTGGGGCGATAGGATTTATTACTACAACTGCCACAGACAAGCTGGTGATTATAGCTGGTTTGCAAATAATTTGCAAAACGCTAAAGGATTACCAACAGCCGATAATATAACTGCAGACTGGGTTTTCAAGAATAAGTGGCATCCTATAAATTAATGCTTCATACATGAAAATGAAATTTTTATATATCCTATTAATTGGCTTTTGCGCCTTTGCCTTTCAAACTACACAAACAACGGTGTATATGATTGGCGATTCTACCATGGCAAATAAACAACTAGATAAATTTCCAGAAACAGGTTGGGGCATGCCTTTTAGTAGCATGTTTGATGCGTCTGTGAAGGTTGATAATCGCTCTGTGAACGGTAGAAGTACTAAGAGTTTTATTAATGAAAAACGCTGGCAGCCAATTTTAGAATCGTTAAATGAAGGTGATTATGTCTTCATCCAATTTGGGCATAATGATGAGAAAATTGATAAGCCAACTGTTGGTACATCAATAGAAGAATTTAAAACTAACCTTATTAAATATATTACGGAAACCCGCTCTGCTAAAGCTTTTCCTCTCTTATTAACGCCAGTTAACCGCTGGAAATTTGATAGTATTGGTGGATTTCAAGATACACATGGTGCTTACCCTGATGCAGTTAGAGAAGTTGCAAATAAGTATAAAGTGCCATTAATTGACATGTACAATAAATCTAAAACATTAATGGAGAAAATTGGAGCTGAAGCTTCTCATAAATGGTTCAATCAGTTAGCAAAAGGCGAACATACAAATTATCCGGAAGGCATAAAAGATAACACGCATTTTAACCCAATTGGTGCCAAACAAATGGCAGATTTAGCTGTAGAAGGATTAAAAGAATTAAAGATTGATTTGTACAAAAAATTACAAGATAAATAATCGTTTTAAGTATGAATTTAAGCAATCAGAATTTAATAAATGTGACCGCTAATTGTACAAAACCTACTTCAGCAATGTTAGCATTACCTGAGAAAGTATTGCAATTCGGCACAGGTGTTTTGTTGCGTGGTTTAATAGATGATTTTATTGATAAAGCCAATAGGCAAAGTGTTTTTAATGGTAGAATTGTAATTGTAAAAAGTACTAACACTGCTGGTACAGAAGCGTTTGAACAACAGAATGGTTTATTTACACAACTAATAAAAGGTATTGATAAAGGCAATAAAATTGATGAGATAATTATCAATTCGTCAATAAGCAGAGTACTTTCTGCTAGTGAACAATGGGCTGATATTTTAGAATTTGCAGCTAGCCCAGATTTACAAGTTATCACATCTAACACCACAGAAGTTGGCATTAGTTTATTGGCTGATGATGACGTGAAAGCCATGCCACCAAAGTCTTTTTCAGGTAAATTATTAGCCGTTTTATTAAAACGTTACCAATCATTTAATGGTAGCATACAAAGTGGTTTGGTAATTGTGCCAACTGAATTAGTAGTAAATAATGGTACTAAATTAAAGGGCATTGTTAAGCAATTAGCCATCAATAATAAACTAGATGAAGCATTTTTAAATTGGCTAGAAACTGCCAATGATTTTTGCAACAGCTTGGTAGATAGAATTGTACCCGGCAAGCCATCAGCAACTAAAAAAGCTGCTGCCGAAGCTATGCTTGGTTACACAGATGATTTGATGATTATGAGTGAGTGTTATCGCTTATGGGCTATTGAAACATCAAGCCAAAGAACAAAAGATATTTTATCGTTTAGCAAGGCCGATGAAGAAGGAGTTGTAATTGTAGATGATATCAATATGTTTCGTGAGCTAAAACTAAGGTTATTAAATGATTCTCATACCTTCTCTTGTGGGTTGGCGGTTGTTGGCGGTTTTTTAACAGTAAAAGATGCTATGGCAGATTAGGTATTTGTATCGTTTATTACCAACTTGGCAAATAACGAAATTTCACCTGCTATACTTAATAATCAAATTACATTGGATGAAGCGAAAGCCTTTACTGCAAAGGTTTTAGATCGGTATCGTAATCCATTTATTGAGCATTTATGGATAAGTATTTCAGCACAATACACTGCTAAAATGAAGATGCGTTGTGTACAGATTTTACAGAAATATTTTGCCGTTAATCAATGTGTTCCAAGTTATATGGCACTTGGTTTTGCGGCTTATATTTTGTTTATGAAGAGCCACCAAAATGCTGATGGTAAGTATATTGGTACAATAAACTGTAAAGAATATACTATTACAGATGATGCTGCTAGTGCATTACATACACATTGGTTGGGAGAAAATACAGCAACAGTTGTATCGTTTATTTTAAAAGATATTAGCCTTTGGGATATTGATTTGACACTATTAAATGGCTTTTCAGATGCTGTAACGAAATATTTAAATGCATTGATTGAAAATGGTTTCAAGCAATCATTTGCTAATATTTAATTTAGCGAAAATTTTATAAAATGGCACATAAAGTTTTAAAAGTTCATCCTGATGATAACGTAATAGTGGCATTGCAGTATTTAAAGAAAGGTGAGACAGTAACACTAGATGGTAGTAGCTATACTTTAGTTGATAATATTAATGCGAAGCATAAGTTTTTTGAAAATGATATGAATGCTGGTGACAAGATGACTATGTATGGGGTTTTGGTAGGTAAAGCACAACATTTTATAGCAGCCGGTGGTTTGATGACAACTGAAAATACTAAACACGCAGCCGATCCATTTGAATTTAGACCTTACAATTACGAATGGAAAGCACCTGATGTTTCTAAATATGCTGGTAGAACTTTTAATGGTTATCATAGAAATGATGGTCGTGTTGGCACTGCCAATTACTGGTTATTCATCCCAACCGTATTTTGTGAAAATAGAAATTTAGATGTGATACGTGAAGCCTTACATACGCAATTAGGCTACGAGGTAAGCGATAAGTACAAACAGAAAACCCAAGCCCTTGTTGAGTTGTACAAGAATGGCAGCGATATTTCTACGGCAGATTTAAGTATCAAAGAATCGTGGGTTCCAACCAATCGGGTGTTTAAAAATGTAGATGGAATCAAGTTTTTAAATCATCAAGGTGGTTGCGGTGGCACAAGACAAGATGCTGCGGTGTTAAGTAAATTATTGGCTGCTTACGCTGATCATCCAAATGTTAGTGGTGTAACTATTTTAAGCTTGGGTTGCCAACATTTACAAACACAACATTTACTTGATGATATCAAACATCGTAACCCCAACTTTAATAAGCCATTGTATGTGTACGAACAACAACAATCGCAAAGCGAAGAACAATTAGTTACAGATGCCATTAAGCAAACTTTTTTGGGCTTAATAGAAATTAATAGATTAGAACGCCGACCTGCTAGTTTAGATAAGCTGTGTATTGGTGTAAAATGCGGCGGTAGCGATGGTTTCAGCGGTATATCTGCTAATCCTGCGGTAGGTTATTGTAGCGATTTAGTGGTGGCTTTAGGCGGTAAAATCTTACTTGCCGAATTCCCTGAATTGTGTGGTGCTGAACAAAATTTAATTGATAGAACCATTGATGAAGCGGCTGCAAAAAAGTTCATTCATTTAATGACTACTTACAATGCAGCGGCTCATAAAGTGGGCTCTGGTTTCGAAATGAATCCATCACCAGGTAATATAAAAGATGGCTTAATTACCGATGCTATTAAAAGTACGGGTGCTGCAAAAAAAGGCGGTCATTCACCTGTTGTAGATGTGTTAGATTATACAGAACCTGCAACCAAAGCCGGTCTCAGCTTAGTTTGTACGCCTGGTAATGATGTTGAAGCTACAACAGGTAAAGCGGCAAGTGGTGCTACGTTAATTTTGTTTACCACAGGTCTTGGTACGCCAACTGGCAACCCAGTTTGCCCAACTATTAAGGTGGCCACCAATTCATCATTGGCTAAGCGTATGAGTGACATTATTGACATTAATACAGGTGCTATCATTGAAGGCGAAAAGACTATTGCCCAAATGGGAGAAGATATTTTGGAGTATTGTATTAAAGCAGCAAGTGGTGAGGTTACACCTAAAGCTGTGTTGCTAAATCAAGATGATTTTATACCATGGAAACGTGGTGTGAGTTTATAGGAAAGTCAGCAAGTCAATGGTTAGTAAGTCAGTTTGTAAGAACGTGAATGTTAAATATCTAATGACTTTAAAAGTGGCTTGTGTAGTAGTTTTTGTGTGACGAACTTTTGAATAAGTATGATGCTTTTGTTGCGTCGCACACTGGAACTTTTTGTTCTATGGGCAGCTAAATGAAGCGTAGGTTTTAAGCACTAGAAACCTAAAGATGAACTAACAATCAAAGCGTTGAAGTGTGCGACGCAACAATGTTTAATTGAAATACAAAAGACGGTAACATGAAAAAATTCTTAGACGAGAATTTCCTTTTAAAAAACAAAACTGCTGAAACCCTTTACCATGGCTACGCCAAGGCGATGCCCATAATAGATTATCACTGCCACTTGCCCCAACAGCAAATTGCAGAGGATAAAAATTTTGATAACCTAACACAAATTTGGTTATATGGTGACCATTACAAATGGCGAGCCATGCGTACTAATGGTGTGAATGAAAAATATTGTACAGGCAATGCTACCGACTATGAAAAGTTTGAGCAATGGGCTGCCACTGTGCCTTATACTTTGCGTAATCCTTTGTACCATTGGACGCACCTTGAACTGCAACGTTATTTTGATGTACATAAAATTCTAAATCCAGAATCTGCACAACGCATTTACGATGAGTGTTCTGCAAAACTTCGTACACCTGCTTACAGCGTAAAAAATATTTTGCGTAAAATGAATGTAGCAACGGTTTGCACCACCGATGATCCATTAGATGATTTGGCTTTTCACAAACAGTTAAAAGATGATAGTTTTGAAATTCCTATTTTACCAGCTTTTCGCCCCGATAAAGCAATGGATGTGAGCGACCCTGAAAAGTTTGTTGCTTATACTAAAAAGTTAGAAGCAGTTAGCAATATTAGCATTGCAACATTTAATGATTTCTTGTTTGCATTGCAAAGCCGTCACAACTTTTTTGCATCTATGGGTTGCACCGTTAGCGATCATGGATTGGAAGAAATTTATGCCGAAGATTTTACAGGTAGTGAGATTGATGCCATTTTTACCAAAGTGCATACTGGCAAAGCTTTGAACCAAATAGAACAGTTGAAATTTAAGAGTGCTATGTTGTTGCATTTTGCAGAATGGGATTGTGAAAAGGGTTGGGTTCAGCAGTTTCATTTAGGGGCTTTGCGCAACAATAGTGCTAGGCAATTTGCCACACTAGGCCCTGATACTGGTTGGGATAGTATTGGCGATTTTAAACAAGGGCGTGCCTTATCTACCTTCCTCAGTAAGTTGGATAAAGAAGATACATTGGCAAAAACAATACTATATAATCTTAATCCTGCCGACAATGAATTGTTTGCCACCATGATTGGCAACTTTAACGATGGCAGCACACCGGGCAAAGTACAATGGGGTAGTGGATGGTGGTTTTTAGATCAAAAAGATGGCATGGTTAAGCAGATGAATGCCTTATCTAACATGGGTTTGCTGAGCAAATTTGTGGGAATGTTAACCGATAGTAGAAGCTTCTTATCCTTCCCTCGCCACGAATATTTTAGACGTATTTTATGTAATCTTTTAGGCGAAGAAATAGAAAATGGCGAATTACCAAATGACCTAGAATGGACAGGGAAAATTGTACAAGACATTTGCTATTACAATGCTAAAAATTACTTTGGTTGGTAGAATTTTCGCCACAAATGCACGAATAAAAACTAATAATATGGGAAGGCATAAACTTGATGCGTGTTTATTCGTGCATTCGTGGCATTTTACTTTACTACTGTTCTTGCTTTTTGCAATGCCGCTTTACCGTACTTATTTTTTACACCATCTATGGCTTTGTAAAGGTTTGCTTTTTTTATACCATCATCAAAAAGATTGCCTTGGAACGCATGGTTAGTAAAGTCAGTTAAACGCACACCTAATAATCTTACAGGCTGCCCTTTTTTGTATAACTGATGGAATAATTTGATAGCTGTAGGTATCAGTTCATCATCTCTAAACGTATAGTCAATAGTAGTTTGCTTACTAGTAGTATCAAAGTTTGGGTAGCGAATTTTAACAGCAATACACCCTGCTAGCATTTCATCTTGCCGCAGTTCATAAGCTACTTTGTCTGTCATCCGTACCAATTCTTTTAGTAAAAAATCAACATCCGTTTTATTTTCTTCAAAAGTATTTTCTGTAGAAATAGATTTAGCCTCGTGAAAAGCATACACTTCACTACTATTTATGCCTTGTGCTTTACTGTACAAATCAACGCCCCATTTGCCCAAGCGTTTTTCTAAAACTTCTATGGGATGTTTTAAAATATCGCCAATTAAATAAATACCCATGCTTTTTAAAGTCTCATACGATTGTGCACCCACACCTGAAAATTTGTTGACAGATAATGGTGCTAAAAACTGTTGTTCCATACCTGGCTGCACAAACAAATAACCATTAGGCTTTGCTTCATCGGTGGCTATTTTGGCAATCATTTTATTACT
>JAYVNQ010000253.1:0-3268 GCA_043758365.1 Chitinophagales bacterium | reverse complement strand
AGCCAAAAATAAGAGGATGCCCCGCCGTTTGCAATACGCAACCTTACTTTATCTCCTGCTTTAAATTGTGGTTGTTCGTTTTGGTTTTTGCCGTTGATAAAAAACTTGTCGTAAAACACATCGCTAACATCCATTGCATTCATCCGCTTCCATTCGTTGGTAAGTTTGGTTTTAAAATGTCCGTTTTTTATGGCTTCGGCATAGCTTTGTGTTGTTCCTTTTTTTATGGCAAACCAATCTGTCGCATTGTGCAAACTGCGGTGTATTTTTTCGGGTTTCATATCCACCCATTCGCTTAAAACAACTGGCAATGTTGGTATGTCTAATTCATTTCTTTTATTCATTATGAACATCCCGTACATACCTATTTGCTCCTGCAAACCTGTATGGCTGTGATACCAATGTGTACCATGCTGAATGATGGGAAATTTGTATAAATGTGTAGTGTGTGCCTTGATAGGCATTTGTGTAAGGTTAGGCACACCATCGTATTGATTGGGTAAAAACAATCCATGCCAATGCAAAGATGTTTCTTCATTGAGTTCGTTGTGTACATAAATTTCTGCTGTGTCGCCTTCGGTAAAAGTGAGTGTAGGCATAGGAATTTGCCCATTTACTGCAATGGCTCTTTTTGTTTTGCCTGAAAAGTTTACCATTGTATCAGTAATGTATAAATCGTAATGCACTGTTTTTGGTGGTGTGTTGTTTACGATTGTATTTATTGATTGTTGTTTTTCTTTTGGCATTTCCATATTGCCCATGTTGTCCATCTTTTTTGATGTGTCTTTCATGGGCATTTGCATTTCATCATTTTTTTTGCCTGTTGGTTGATTTACAGATTTCGATTTTTCTTTTACCAATTTTATTCCGCACTTGGGGCAGTTGCCTTGTTTTGCAGAGTGGATTTTGGGGTGCATCGGGCATGTATATGACACTGCTTCTTGCATTTCCATTGCTGTTGGCTTTAGAGTAACTTTTTTTATTTCTGTTGCCTCTTGCTTTTTTACTTCGGGCTGCTTTGCTACTTTTTTTGATTTTTCTTTTATCAACTTCATTCCACACTTAGGACAGTTGCCTGGCTTCGTGTTCTGGATTTCGGGGTGCATTGGGCAAGTATATGTTTCTTGCTGTTGCTTGGTTTCTTTTTTTGTCATGCCCATACTTTTCATGTCCTGTGCTTGTACAAAGGAATGATTGGTAAAGATGATTATTATTACTATTATTTTTTTCATTTCTGAATATTTTTATTTGCAACAATCTTTTTTACGAATAAAGATTACTTTGAAAATGCTGATTAATATTTATTTAATTCTCTGCATGATGTTTTAATTACTTACCGAAAGGCAGTCTGATGTTTTGTTCATCCAATCCATGATTAATGCCTTTTCTTCTTTTGTAAGATTTGCTTTTGAGTGCATCATTTTGTAAGAAGATAAAGGCATTTCAACATCTTTAAATTGATTGGTAATTTCTTTCATCTTGCTTATTTGTTTTCGTATGCTGTTGCTTCCAAACTCACTAAAGTTTAATTTTTCTTTACCGTTGTCAATATGCCTTGTCATCATCCATGCTATTGGCTGAATGTTGGAATACCACGGATAATTTGTATTGTTGCTATGGCAATCGTAACAGGCATTTTGTAAAATGATTTGCAGATTGGTTGGTATGGCATAAACTTTTATAAAATTTGTTGGCAATACCTGCCCACTTCTATTGTGGACGGGTTGTATAAATTGAATAGCAACAAATACTATTACCAAAACCAATATTATCTTTTTGATTGGTTTCATTTTTACTTAATTGTTTCTTTTACAGAACCACAAGTAAGCATTTTACTGCCTTGATATGGATTTTTAATTTCCTTTAATTCACTTATCCATACTGCACCTTTTCCATAGTTTGCCATGAGGTAATAATCTTTGTACAAGGTTTGTCCACCATTACCAAAGGTTTTTATGAGGTCGGCTATGTCTTTACTAAGCATCACAAAATGTTCTCTTTGATGTTCTATTTTACCTGCGTTTGCTCCAATGTGCTCAGCATGTTCTTTAAGGTCGTCTGCTATATCCATGTAGCTTTTCATTTGTTCCGCTGAAAGGCTTTTTATATCAACCGTTGCCAATGTTGCAACAATTGCATTACCTGCTGTTGCCGCATCCTTTCCATTGTCTTTTGCTAAAGCATTTTTTAATTGCAAATACCCTGCAATTATATCTTTGGCAGGAAATGGAATAGATGCTGGTGTAATTGTTGTATCAGGCGCTTTTTGTATTACACTTACTGCTGGTGTATCTATTTTCACTTCTGCTTGCTTTGTGTCTGTTGCATTATTATTGTTACAAGCTGTTAAACTTGCGGCTGCTATTGCAAAGCCTAAAATTATGTTTACCATTTTTAAAATTGATTTATGTATAAAAAAAGTTAAAGGCACAGCAAAGCCTTGCATAAATTCTTATACATTAAATCATATCTGAAAACTCTGGATTGCTATTCGTATGTCGGGGATTGGAGGATGATGCCCACGAACATAACATTTATTGGAAGTGCTAACCTGTGAAGGATACGAAATATTTATAGAAAAGTAAGCAGGTACAAAAGCCGAATTAAAAATTTGATTTATTAGTTTAGCAAATTGCGGAACAGCTTTATCTGTTTGATATATTTTTAAAACTTTGTCATTGCAGCAATCATTTTTTTTATCTGTGTCTTTATGCTTATGTTCTGTTTTTTCGTGCTGATGCTTTTTACCATCCTTATGAGTATGAATTGAAACGGTTATTTCTTCTTCTTCGTGGTGATGTGAATTAAATCCCATGTCCACATCTAAAGCACAAGCCATTCCTACAAACATGTTCAAACTGAATATGAAGAGTAGAAAAGCCGCTTTAAATTGAATGTGTGTGTATTGTTTCACTTATATAAATTTACGATAAATATTTTTGAGAGGATTAGTACAACATTGTTAATAACATAATACCATTCATGGCAATCATCAAGGCAACTTCAATAATGGAAACGGTACTCATGGGCATATTGTAAACTTCCCCTAAACATGCGCATTGTATTTTTCGCTTGTTGAATATGCTTTGCAAAACGCCAATAATGCTTATGCTAATTACTACGAATGCAACAATGTTTGTAACCAAAGGTTAAAAGTTGATAGCGTAAGCTATGCCCAAACCCAATTCTATAAAAGCATAGATAAAACACCAAGCCTTTATTTTTTTCGCCACAATATCGTACATACTGAAGCTTTCGGCAAAGCCCT
>JAYVNQ010000252.1:0-3272 GCA_043758365.1 Chitinophagales bacterium | reverse complement strand
CAAGATTTTTATTCGTTGATGATGTAAATTTGAAACAAAAAATCTACGACAATTTTTTAGTAGAAAGTAGTAATGCATTAGCAAAAATAAAAGATAACAAAAGAGCAGAAATCTATAAAAATTTACAATTGCAAGGTATTATCGAAGCCCCATTAGGAATGATTGTTTGTAGTGACCATCGCACTTTGAAAGATTATACTATGGGTGTGCAAACGATGAAAGAAAGTATTGATTGGAGCGTTTGCTGTGCTATCCAAAACTTTTGGTTGGCACTTACTTCACAAGGTTTTAGTTTGGGTTGGGTAAGTATTATGAATAATAGAAAATTAAAAAAATTAATTAATATCCCCAATCATTATAAACCATTAGGATATTTTTGTATTGGAAAACCTGCAACGAATTATGATAATATGCCGATGCTACAACAAAAAGGTTGGGCTAATTAAAAATTATCTAATAAAACTTGACACACCAGAAAAAGAACGAACGCCAAACACGAACCGTGTGAAGACCCAAATAATTAGTCAACATTTTTTGCGTAATTATCTTGGTACAAAGTATCAAATTTTAAAAATCCATATAACCTTCAATAATCAACAACTTTGTCATAAACATATCATTCCTTTACTAATTTCGCTTGCCCTCCCTGTAAAAGCAGGGATAGTTACTTTCTGTATTGGGAAATACCCTATGCACGTAAACTGCACGTAATACACGCATACTGCTGATAATCAATTGAATTTTACTTGCCGCTTTTCGGGATGTTCGTTTGCGGCATCCCGAAGAGAAGATAAAGGGTATTTGTAACCCATTGTGATATATACAATAATACAAAGGTTCACTTTACTCTTCCTTTACTATTTTCGCTTATAAAGCTCATAAAATTTATAAGTTCATTTTCTCTATCAGGAAATAGCCGCTTTACGCTAAATAAAAATTCTATAAACTACACAATAAATATCAACGTATTACTTAAATGGATAACAGGGATTAAAATTTCTTATTTTTCAATTTGACATTTAATAGTGTGCATTTAAAGTTTATATTGCATTGAACTTTTATTTCGAGACTTCCATGAGATTCCTGAAACTATTTACATTTTTAATGTTAGGTCTAAGTGCTTATGGGCAATCTGATTTAATGAGAACTGTTTGCAGTGCTGTAAATTCTAACGTAAATATTTTAAGTACAACACCAGAGGTTAATCTTCCTAGCGGCACTACATATACCTGGACAACCGTAATTAGCCCATCCTTATCAGTAAATGGTGTTTCAGACGATCAAACAGGTTTTGCAAACTCTATTACACAAACACTTACTAATATTTCGGCTACACCATCTGTTGTAACCTACACAATTACACCCTCCGTTGGTAATTCATTTATTGCAACGATAACTGTTAATCCAACGCCATCTATTTTAGACCAAGCTGCAACAATTTGTAGTGGTAGCACTTTTAATATTGTACCCACACAAACGATTGTTCCTGCCGGTACTACTTATACTTGGGGAACACCTGTTAAAACAGGAGGATCTGCTATTACTGGCGGTGTTGCACAATCTGGAGCGTCTATTATTTCAGATGTATTAAGCCTTTCGGGCACAACAACGCAAACAGCTACTTATGCTGTAATACCTACAGTTAGTGGTTGCCAAGGCAATAGTTTTAATGTTGTTGTTACTGTAAAACCAACCGGAACAACCCCTCAACTAACAAGTACTAATTCTCCTGCAGACAGATGTAGCGGTTCATCGGCAACTTATACGGCAACAGCTACTAACACTTCAACTTTTGCTTGGACAAGACCTTTAATCGCAGGGATTTCTAATGCAGTTAATACGGGTAGCAATGCAACAGCAGCCGAGAATTTAATTAATACAACAACTGCAATAGTAAAAGTTACTTACTTATACACACTCACAAATACTACTAGTGGTTGTGTTAACACGGTGCCTGTTTTTATTAATATTAGGCCAATAGCCGTTATATCAAGTCCACAGGCATCTAGTATGTGTAGCGCCGGAACGCCTTTCGCATCTCCAACTTTTGCAAACATTCCCTCTGGTACAACCTTTAATTGGACAACACCTATACAGCCAACTGGAATAACGGGGGGTAGTGCTGCAACAGTTCAAACATCTATAAGCCAGGTGCTAAGAAATTCTACCAATGCACCGTTAATAGCAGCTTATACGGTTACGCCAGTATCTAATGGTTGTAATGGTAGTAATTTTACTTTGAATGTAACAGTAAATCCTTTACCCAATATTGTTACAGCACAAAGTGTTGCAACTTGTAGTGGCTCAGGCTTTACTTTTACGCCAACGGCTTCAAGTAATATTATTCCTGCAAATACAACCTATACTTGGGCAGCAACACCCTCAATCAGCCCCTCATCGGGAGCAATAACCGGAGGAAGTCCTCAAACTGTTGCACAAACAGCACCGTTTGGACAAATATTGACAAACACTACCATCACCAGTCCTAGTCCAACAGCAACTTACACAATTACTCCAACAGCGGGTACATGTGTTGGCAATACTTTTAATCTTGTTGCAACTGTTAATCCTGTTCCAGCAATTACACCGTTAACACAAAATGTAAGTGTATGTAGTGGAACAAGGATTGATGTGACACCACAAGGTGTACCAACTAGCACAAGATACGCTTGGAGTTTACCACAAATCAGTCCGCAAAACAGTTCTATATCTGGTGCTACATCCTTAACTAATCAACTTAATTTTTCTCAAACATTAGTTAATACAACTACAGCAGTAGCAACAGCAATTTATACTGTTGTGCCTATTGCCGGAACCTGCACCGGTACAGCATTTACAATTACTGTAACGGTAAATCCTACACCTGTTATTGCAACACAAACAACAACATCCTGCAGCGGAACAGCATTTAATTTAACACCATCCACTGCTCCTGTCGGAACAACATATACATGGTCTATTCCAACACAGTCTAGTAATGTTACAGGCGGCTCTGCACAAACCATTGCACAAAATAATATATCTCAAACACTTACATATTTGGGTGTTAATGCAGGTACTGCTGCTTATACTGTAATACCAACAGCCAATAGCTGCACTGGCAATAGCTTCTTGGTAATAGATACTATTAGCCCACTGCCTATTGTACCTAATTTAACGGGTACTACCTGTAGTGGTATTGGATTTACAGTTAACCCTAATAGTAGTTTAAATAATACTACGTACACATGGCTACTTCCCCAAGTTAATCCATCTGGTGTTGTTACGGGAAC
>JAYVNQ010000251.1:0-10146 GCA_043758365.1 Chitinophagales bacterium | reverse complement strand
CAGCACTGAGGCCGTCGTAAATTTCGCTAGATGGAAACACAAAGCCATATTCTTTGGCGTGAGATATAATTGCTTGGAACGTATTTTCTGATTGTGTGCTCATAAGGCTGCAAATATAAGTGCCTGGCATTTACACATTTTAACTGCAACCTAAACTCCTTGGACTGTTTTAAATAAATAGTCTCTAACCTTTTTTACAACGCGAATGCCCCCAAAAGTTTTAACCGCTCCAGTGTGCGACGCAACAATGCTAAATAGCAGTGCAATTGCCGGTTACAAAACCTCTACTACCGTATTGGTAGCAGCAATTATTTGTCCAATTGGCTCGGCGTATAAATGATGTTCGTTTAGTAACTGCTGTATTTGTTGTGCTGCGGTAGGATTAACTGCTATGAGCAAACCGCCGCTTGTTTGTGGGTCGGCCAAAATGGCTTTTGCATAATCTGGATTGAGGTTAGGGGCAATGGCTATTTTGTGGCCGTAGCTATCCCAGTTTCGTACAGTGCCGCCGGGTATAGATTTTTCTTGGATGTAGTAAGGCAAATCTTCAGTTATTAGCGGTACTTTTTGTAAATGAACGATGGCGCTGCAACTACTGCCTTCAGCCATTTCGGTTAAGTGGCCAAGAAGGCCGAAACCTGTAACATCGGTAATGGCGTGCACGTCTGGTAGTTGCCCCAGCAGTTCGCCAATTTTATTTAGCTGCATCATTTGCAAAGGTGCCAATGTTTGATGCTCGGGTTTTAGCAGGCCTTTTTTTTCGGCTGTGGTAAGAATACCGACGCCTATTTTTTTAGTTAAAAACAATATATCTCCAACTTTAGCGGTATTATTTTGCTTAATGTTTTGGATAGCTACAAGGCCATTTACGGCTAAGCCAAAAATAGGTTCGGGCGAATCGATACTATGGCCACCTGCTAGCGGAATGCCTGCTTCTTTACAAATGCTGCGGCTTCCTTCTATTACTTTTTGGGCTACTTCGGGTGGTAATGTATTGATGGGCCAACCGAGTATAGCAATGGCAAGTATGGGTTTGCCGCCCATTGCGTACACATCGCTAATGGCGTTTGCACTGGCAATGCGACCAAAATTATACGGATCATCAACGATGGGCATAAAAAAATCGGTAGTGGAAATTAAGGCTGTGCCATTGCCTAAATCGTACACAGCGGCATCATCTTTACTATGGTTGCCCACAATCAATTTATCGTTATCGGGCATAGACAAATTAGAGGCTAAAATTTGGTCTAATACTTTAGGTGAAATTTTACAGCCACAACCAGCACCATGAGAATATTGTGTTAGCTTGATATTGTTGATGTCGATGTTTGTCATTGTGATGTTTTTTATAAATAATTTGTACCAAATATTTTATGAATGTTGCAATATTACATCTGCATTTGCTACCGCATCTACAGTTGGGCAACTAATTCTAGTGATTAGCAACTCGGTTGGATGATTGGTAAGAAATCCTTTCAAATACAGCTTATCGTAGTATTTTAATAAGATACTGAATGCGTTATAAATGTCATCTTCTAGCAGGTAATTAGTAGCATTTTTAGTTTCTAAACCGCCTAGCCGTTTATGTATTCTTGTAACGGCGTTTATCAAATCTTCTTTATTGAATTTGCCATAATCGGTAATAATATATTTCAGTCTTTCCTCAAAAGAAATATCTAATAAACATACTTCTGCCGATATTTTTTGTTTAAAAATAACCGATGGTAAATTAACGTTACCAATGCGTTGGCTTTCATCTTCTATCCAAATATTTTTATCTTGGTATTTAAATAAATGGCTTGCCAAAAGGTTTTCAAACATTTCTTGTGTTGGTTGTAAATCTCCACTCAAGTTGCCAAATGCAGAGCCCTTGTGTTTAGCTAAATATTCTAAATCGATAACTGCTTGTTCTTTTTTATGCAGAATTTTTAATACTTCTGTTTTGCCGCTGCCAGTATAGCCACTAAGTACTTTAAAGTTGTAGGTTTTTTCAAATTGTTGTAATACCCAGTTTCGGTAGTTTTTATAGCCTCCAATAATTGTAAGCACTTTAAATCCGTATAAATCTAACAGCCACGCAATGCCAGCACTACGCATTCCGCCACGCCAACAATGCACTACAATGGGAATATTATTATTGGTATTTTTTAGTTCAGCTTTTAAATTGGCAACTAGTTTTTCAACCGTTTCAATCATTTCTGTCATCTTAGGGCCAAAGTACACAAGACCTAATTTAATTGCCTGCTCTCGGCTTTGTTGTTTGTAGGCGGTACCAACCATCTTACGTTCTTCATCTGTAAATAATGGTAAACTAATTGCTTCGAGAATGTGAGCATGTGCATATTCACCGGGGCTTCTAACATCTAGCAATAAAAAAGTGCCCGAAGGCATTTTTGTAAAATCAATTATTGTAATTTTTTGTATTGGCATTTGCTGAACAAACTTATTCTTTAGCAACTACATGTTGCAATTAATAAACAGCTATTGTAATTTTTTGTTCTCTAAATGCCTTGTAGCATCTCGTAAATTTTTCTTTTCAAAATTCTTTTCTAAGGCCTGGGTTAAGTCAATACCAGTTTGATTAGCAAGGCAAATTAATACCCAAAGTACATCGGCCATTTCATCGGAAAGCTCTTTATTTTTATCGCTTTCTTTAAAAGATTGTTCACCGTATTTACGCACCATCAATCGGCTGAGTTCGCCCACTTCTTCCATTAAAATACCAAGATTTGTCAGCTCATTAAAATAGCGAACACCAACAGTTTTTATCCAATCGTCAACGTTTATTTGGGCTTGTTGTATCGTCATAATTAATTGTTTTAATTCGTGTAATAATTTTTTATTCCCTGTCTTTGCTATCAATTATAATAGTTACTGGGCCATCGTTTAGTAGTGATACTTTCATATCGGCACCAAAAATACCAGTTTGAATGGGCTTGCTTAAGCAGGCTTGTAATTGTTTAATCATAAACTCATATAAAGGAACTGCCACAGGCGGCTTGCTGGCTTTTATGTACGATGGACGGTTGCCTTTTTTAGTACTAGCATGTAATGTAAATTGACTGATCAATAAGATATTTCCATCAGTATCTAAAATATTTTTATTCATTATATCAGCATCATCGTTAAAAATACGGAGGTTGCAAATTTTATTACACAGCCAAATAATATCATCATTATTGTCAGCATTTTCAATGCCAACCAAAACCAATAATCCTTGTTTAATAATGCCGGTTACCACTTCACCAACTTTTACAGACGCTTCAGAAACCCGTTGGATTACAACTCTCATAATAGTTTATAATTTTATCTGCTAATTTTAGGCAATGAAGATAGATATTACAGCGGAGATACAGTTTAAAACAGCACGTAGCGGTGGCAGTGGCGGACAAAATGTGAACAAGGTAGAAACGATGGTGGAAGGTCGTTGGAACCTAGCAGCATCAAGCGTTGTAAGTGATGAACAAAAGCTGGTTATTGCACAAAAATTGGCAAATAAAATTACTATCGATGGTAACCTTTTAGTGAAAAGCCAGGTAGCTAGAACCCAGTTGCAGAATAAAGAAAATGTGGTTGAAAAGATGAACGTATTAGTCAGTCAATCGTTAATAAAAAAGAAGAGTAGGATTGCAACAAAACCAAGTAAAGCAGCTAAAGAAAAACGGATAGAGACGAAGAAGAAAGATGCGTTTACAAAGGCACAAAGGGGTAAAGTAAAGTTGAAGGATTATTAGAGTCATCACACGAATTAAGTTGAATTATACGAAATAAAACTCAGTTACTAATTGAACACAATTGTACATATTACACGAATAAAAATGGTTGTTACAGCAATAGTTTGCTGTTTCGTTTCAATAGCTTTAGGACAGCAAAAAGTAACCATTCATTTTGCTAATAAAGTTGGCGATAAAAACCTGCAATTGTTTACTGAAACTTATGAAAATAGTTTTGGTGAAACATTTACTGTAAACAAGTTTAAATATTATATTTACAACATAGTTTTAGTTGATGCAGATAGAAAATATTACACTTTTCCTAACGATTATTACTTAGTTGATGAAGCTGATAGCACCTCAAAAACTATTACGCTTACCACTTCTGCAAAGCGGATTAATGATATTCAGTTTTTAATTGGGGTTGATAGTATTAAAAATGTAAGCGGTACACAAACAGGCTCATTAGACCCGATGAAAGGCATGTTTTGGACTTGGAATACAGGCTATGTTTTTGCAAAATTAGAGGGGGTTTCAAGTGCTGCAAAAGTTGCTGGTAATCAATTTAGTTGGCATGTTGGAGGTTTTAAAACTGTTGAAAATGCTTTAAAATTTATAAGGTTAAATGTTGGACAAAATATAAAAACGAAGGACTTAGTAATAAATATTGAAGCAGATTTAAACCAATGGTTCGGAGCAAAAAATAAGCTCAAAATTTCCGAGCATCCAGTTTGCCATTCACCTGGTGAATTAGCCAAGAGATTTGCAGATAATTATATTAATATGTTTTCAATTTCTACTACTAATTAATGCGTTTATTTACTACCATATTTTTTTTATCACTCCTTGTAATGGCATGTGCCGCTTGGGTTTCAGACGATGGTGCTAATAAAATTATTGGTACACCCCTGCTTTTTGTAGTGCCAAAAGGTTGGCCAAAACCTGCGTATGATTTTAAAAATAATCTGCCCACAAAAGAAGGGTTTGAACTGGGTAGAAAATTATTTTATGATACCCGTTTAAGTAAAGATGGTAGCCTTAGTTGTGGTAGTTGTCACCAACAATTTGCAGCTTTTGCAACTTACGATCACAACTTGAGTCATGGCTTTAATAATTCTCAAACAACCCGTAATGCACCAAGCTTAGCCAACCTTGCTTGGACTAAAAATTTTATGGCCGATGGAGGTATTAATCATTTGGATTTACAACCTTTAGCACCCATTACAGCACCTAACGAAATGGCCGAGACATTAGAGAGTGTTATGGCAAAATTGAAAGCAGATTCGGTGTATAAAAAACTTTTCATAAAAGCTTTTGGTGATGCCACCATCAATACACAAAGGATGACAAAAGCCCTGAGCCAATTTTTGATAACCATGGTGAGTAGTAACAGCAAATACGATAAAGTAGTACGCGGTGAAGCAACCTTTATTTTACCTGAAAAATTAGGATACGATATTTTTAAAAGTAAATGTGCTACTTGCCATACTGAACCTATGTTTACCGATTATTCTTACCGAAATATTGGGATGCCTGTTGATACTTTTTTAAATGATTATGGAAGGATGACGATTACCCGAAAAAAAGAAGATTCTCTAAAATTTAGAGTACCAAGTTTACGTAACGTGGCCTACACGGCACCTTATGGTCATGATGGTCGTTTTTTTAGTTTAATGAATGTGTTTGAACATTACCGTAGTAAAGCCATCAATGGCCCAACTACCGATAGTTTATTCACGCATAAATTGCTTTTATCAAACTTCGAAATCGGGCAGCTAACGGCTTTTTTGTACACCCTTAGCGACACCACCTTTTTAAAAGATAAACGCTTTGCCGAGCCGGGTACAGAAAATACAATCCCTTCATTCATTCACTTGCACTAACTACACATTTGTTACATTAGCAGCTTAATATATTTCTACCATTGAGCAATATTAAAAAACTAGCATCGCAAACAATGTGGTATGGGCTTAGCTCTATAGCTGCTAAGTCTATCAATTATTTAATAACTCCTTTTCTAACTTATTCATCTCATGTAACAAAGGAAGATTTTGGCAAAATGGGGTTAGTTTATTCTGCCATTCCTATATTAAACGCCTTGTTTACTTATGGGTTTGAAACGGCTTATTTTCGCTTTTCTTCAAAACCAGAATATAAAAAAATCATTTACAGTACGGCCGCATTATCGCTTCTATTTTCAACTATTTTATTTACAACTATTCTTTGGCTAGGGCAAAATTTTATTGCTCAAATTATGGATTTAACTGCTTTTCCTAAAATGATTCAATATGCCATTTTTATAGTGGCACTCGATTCATTTTTACGAATTCCGTTTGCAAAACTTAGGCAAGAAGGCAGACCTAAAAAATATGCTTTTGTAAACATTTTTAGCATTTTAGTAAATGTTTTTTTTACTTGGTTTTTTGTAAGTTATTGCTCATCGCAACTACAAGCAAATCCCAATAGTTGGGTGGGTCTTTTTTTTGATTTAAAAGCCAATCCTATTATTTATGTAATGCTTGCAAACCTTTTGCAATTGGTTGTTTCATTCTTTTTACTAAGCTCAGAAATATTAGCAATACGCTTTACGTTTAATAAAAAATTATGGAGCGAAATGATGCTATATGCCCTGCCTTTATTGGTAGTAAGTTTTGGTGGTATTGTTAATGAAACGTTTGATAGGTTGATGCTTAATAAATGGCTACCAGGTAGTATAAATTATAAGCATGAGCAAGTAGGTATTTATAATGGCTGTTATAAATTATCGTTGCTGATTACACTGTTTATTTTAGCATTTAAAATGGGGGCAGAGCCTTTCTTTTTTAAAGAAGCCGAAGGCCAAAATCCACAGCGTACTTATGCTCGGGTAATGAAGTTTTTTGTAATTATTATTACGTTTATTTTTCTAGTAGTTAGCTTGTATTTACAGGTATGGCAATACTTTCTTGGGCCTGCATACAGAGTTGGTATTGCTGTTGTGCCAATACTATTGCTTGCCAATATGTTTATTGGTGTTTACTATAATTTAAGTGTTTGGTACAAGCTTAGCAACAAAACAATTGCAGGCACTTATATTACTTTAGTTGGCGTGGTTATTACCTGCACCATCAACTATTTTTTTATACCTAAATATAGTTTTATGGCTAGTGCTTGGGCTACTTTTTTTTGTTATGGTAGCATGATGATAATGAGTTTTATTTGGGGGCAAAGAGAATATCCCATCCCTTATGCTTGGAAAAAATTAACAGCGTATGTGGTAATTGTTGTAGTTATTTTCTTTATCCATAAAGGAGCAACAATGTTTTGGGACAATATTATTTTTAACTTAGGAATGGCCGTTTTGTTAACCCTAATTTATGCCCGGTTTATTTTGTTGGTAGAAAAAAAAGAATTTCAAAATTTGCCAGTTATTGGTAAGTATATAAAGTAATATTTTATGAGTAAATATCAACTGTTTGTAGCATTCCTTGCTATTAATTTATCTCTTTTTTCTCAGAAAAAAGTAACTATAGTAGCACCAATATACTTTCCACCGTTTGGTAGTTGGCAACAAAAATCTGCAAGCGAACTTGGGTTAAATACTGCTGCAATTGATGCTACCATTGCGTTTGCCAAAGCCAGTGAAACAAAGAACCCTCGTAATATGGAAGTGAATCATTACCAAACTTTTGGTAAAGAGCCTTTTGGTGAAGGCATTGGGCCCTTTGCGGAACGTGGCGAACCAACGGGTATTATTATTTACAAAGGTTACATAGTTGCCACTTGGGGCGAACCTTTAAGATGCGATATGACGCACAGTGTTACTAAGAGTTTTTTATCGAGTGTTGTGGGCTTAGCGGTAGATAGTGGTATGATAAAAAGTGTAAACGATACAGTTGCCAATTATGTACCACCAATAGAATTATTTACGCCTAATCAAGTTAATCGTTCCGCAGATGTAATTGGGCAGCCGCAGCTATTAAACCTGTTTGCTACACCGCATAATAAAACCATTACTTGGGATGCCATGTTGCGGCAAACAAGCGATTGGGAAGGTACATTATGGGGCAAACCCGAATGGGCAGACCGACCTGATGCTGACCCAAGCAAATGGATAAGAGAACGGTACAAACTAGGTTCGGTTTATGAGTACAATGATGTGAGGGTAAACGCACTTGCCTTAGCTACAACAAGTGTTTGGCGTAAACCATTACCACAGGTGTTAAAGCAATATATTATGGATCCTATTGGGGCTAGTAATACTTGGCGTTGGACTGGTTACCGCAACTCGTGGATTGTACTAGATGGTCAACCTGTACAAAGCGTAAGTGGCGGTGGTCATTGGGGTGGCGGCGTGTTTATAAATGCTTACGATATGGCACGTTTTGGATTGTTAACTCTTCACAAAGGCAATTGGAATGGCAAACAATTACTCTCAGAAAAATGGGTAAATCAAGCTTTAAAACCTACACCTGCTAAAACTGATTATGGATATATGAATTGGTTTTTAAATACTGATAAAAAATTGCTACCATCTGCACCAGTAAAGGCTTTTGTGCATATTGGTAATGGTAATAATATTATTTATGTAGACCCTGAGCATGACTTGGTAATGGTGGTTAGATGGATTGATAATAAAAGCATGGATGGTGTGGTGAAAGCCGTGTTGGCAGCATTTGAAAAGTAAAATATCTTATGGCAAAGGCAACTCGGAAAATAGTAAAAGAACACTTATTTTGGGCTTACGCAAATCTAGCAATGGCACACACCGCAGTTACTAAAGACCAAGTAACATATGGCCGTTTTAACTATATGATCCGGGCAAAACTTTACAAGGGACTTTCAACAGGTACAATGAATATCCGAACACTATTTGATGATGAAAAAATCAAGTTATCAATTGGTTCAAAATGCAATTATTGTAACTCTACCAATAAACTTTCACTCGACCATATTCTTGCCCAAAAATTGGGTGGAAAAGATGAAGGTGATAATTTGATTTATGCTTGTAAAACTTGTAATAGTTCTAAAGGCAAAAAAGATTTAATGGAATGGATGGACTTTCGTGGTGCTTTTTTGCCATTGATGATTATCCGCAGATACTTAAAACTGACAATTACTTATTGTGTTGATAATGGGTTGATGGACATCAATTTATCTGATATTAATTCGCATGAGTTGCCATTTAAAATCAACTTAATTCCAATCAATTATCCCATGCCAGATAAATTACGATTGGTTTAAATTCTACAAAATACTCTACAATCTCTGAAACATTTTATCCAAATAATCTTCTTTAAACTCAACATAAGTAGGGCTACCTGTGGGTGTAATATTGGGGGTGTTGCAGTTAAACAATTCTTCTACTACTGCTGCCATTTCTTTATGCTGTAAAGGTTGCCCACTTTTAATGGACTGTTGTCTTGCCATGCAGCGTACCAATTTTTCTCGTTTGCTAAATTTAATATCGTTGCTAAAGTGTTTAAACTGTTCTATCAATAATTCTAAGCTATGTTTTTCATTGCCTTGCAAAACATCTGCGGGTGTACCTTGTATCACGAAAGTATTGTTGCCAAACTGTTCTATCAGGTAGCCAATCATTTGTAAATCAGGTAATAAATCTTGCAATAATGCGGCATCGGTTGGTGCCAACTCAACACTTACAGGGAATAAACTTTTCTGCGTAACCATTTGTGTGCCATGTGCTGCCACACTATAACGTTCGTATAAAATACGTTCATGTGCCAATTGTTGGTGAACCAATATAAAACCGCTTTGTGTTGATGCAATGATGTAAGTATTTTTTAGCTGTATTAGTTCTGCATCACTAACAGTAAAGGGCGATTGGTGAGTAATAAGTTGGTTGCCAGTTGCTGGATGCTGGTTGCTAGTGGTTAGTGGTGATTGGTACTTGTTAGTTATACTACCGCTTGCATCTTGTTCCTTGCTACTGGTTTCTTTGCTTGTGGTAAAAAACTCTTTCCAATTTCTTAGTTCGCTTTTTTCTGTTGGATCAATCGCATGGGCTTGGTTACTTTGCGAAAATGTTTTAAACAAATTAGAAGAAGCCGCATTGTTTTTCTCAAAGTTGGTAAATGGTTGACTAATGGCATCCAAACCTTGTATATCGGCATTCAAAGTAAAGTCCAACGACGGTGCAATGCTAAACTGAGCTAACGCATGTTTTACAGCCGCTTGTACAAAGGCATACACAATTTTTTCATCTTCAAATTTTATTTCTTGCTTGGTTGGATGCACGTTAATATCCACAACCGAAGGGTCTAAATCTATAAACAACACGTAACTTGGAAAGCTATCCCTGGCAATCATTTCGTTAAAAGCTGAGTTGATAGCATGGTTAAGATAGGAGCTTTTTATAAAGCGGTTATTAACGAAAAAGTATTGGTCTCCACGAGTTTTTTTGGCTGTTTCGGGCTTACCCACAAAACCATAC
>JAYVNQ010000250.1:0-27792 GCA_043758365.1 Chitinophagales bacterium | reverse complement strand
GTATAATACTGAAAAATAGTTGGTAAAATCGTCTGTAATTCAATACAGTATTGGATTAGGAAGAAGTTTAGTGAAAGTCGTTTCACTAAACTTTTTTTGTTTATGAAAAAGATAAAAAAAAGCGATGCTGGAGTTGCCAATCGTTGTCAGTAATTGGTTGGGGTAACCAGCAAAATAAACAGCGTTTCAAATGTAAAAACTGCGGTATTTTATTTACCCGAAATGATAGGTTACAGACTATTGAGAATCGTTTTGTATGGTTCAAAAAATGGGTACTAGAGAGGCAGACATACAAAACCTTACAAAGAGATAGTGGTTTATCAAAAGATACTTTACAAAGAACTTTTTACCATTTTTTAGCCCAAGCACCTCTAACACCAATCATTCACCACGATAATGTTTATTTAAGAGTAGATGCTACTTACTTTAAACGTTTTTGTGTGGTATGTTATCAAGATGATTTTCTAAGCTATACACAGTTGTTTAGATTCTCCGATGCAGAGCGATACGAAGAGATTAAAGAAGATTTGACCAATCTATTACGGCTTGGTTTGCAAATAGAAAGCATTACTACCGATGGGCATAAAGCAACGCTTAAAGCCATTAAAAAAGTAATGCCAGAGGTGCTGGTGCAAAGATGCCTGGTACATATCCAAAGAATGTGTCTGCTGTGGCTTACAGCCAATCCTACATACGATGCTGGCAAAGAATTAAGGGCTTTGGCTGGTTATATTCATTTAATTAAAACACACAATGATAAGCAGTATTTTATCAATCAATTAAAGCAATGGGAGATAAAGCATAAAACCTTTCTGAGTGAAAAATCTTACAAAATAGAAACAGGACGATATTGGTACAAACATAAATTTATACGACGTTCTTTTCTTACCATCAAAAGAGCTTTACCCAATATGTTCTGGTTTTTAGACAATGATAAAATACCTAAAACAACCAATGGTATAGAATCTTATTTTGGTCATTTAAAAAATCATCTGGATTTACACAGAGGCTTAACAAAGGAGCATCGAATCAACTTTATCAAATGGTATATCTTCTTCAACAACAAATCCAAGCTTTGAGTTTACTTAGCCATGGGGCTACCCAATAAATATAAAAGAGACTGCATAAAAACAGTCTCTTTTATTTATCGTAATAGCATCAACTTAATTGCTGGCAGGTTGCTCTCCAGCAGAGCCTGCTTCCTCTTTTAATTGACAACAGCAATAAAAGGATTTTAATCCAAAATATCACCAACTATTTTTCAGTACATTACCTAAACAAACGTGGTTCACTAAAGCTGCATAAGTCTTAATGAGCCTTTATAATATTTGTGGCTTTGTAGTTAACTTATATTGGCCTCACTAAAACCTAAACCCTAAAGTAAAACCTGCACCTCTAACCCCTGCCCAAGGGCCATCAGTAATTAAAACCGCCGATGTTGGCGAGGTTACTTTACCTATTACTGTAAAAGGGGAGGCATCAAGATTGTTGAGTGTAGCTTGGAAATCTTGCTGCTCTTTGGTTGATAATGCTTGACTGATAACAGTACTTAAATTACCTTTATTGTTTCCAAAATGATCACCAATAATCCAAATATCAAGCGTTAGTTTTTTAAAAATTTGGTGTTGTGTGCCAAATAAGACTCCACCACTAATACTTGTAACTGTACCAGTAAAATCTGCATCTTTTTTTACAGTCAAGCCGCCTTGTGTAGTGCTATATTTTATTGGTAAGGTAACGTCAAAATTTGCAAAACGTGCATACGGTGCTATATAAAAACCCACCATATTTTTATGTGCGTAAAAGCGTACCTCGGGTGTAATGGCATAGCCACCAGCCTGAAAACGAGTTACATTTACATCTGGATTATCAATCAATTTAGTTAATTGATTTTGAAAAGGGATATTAGATTTTGGCATGTATCTGTACGATAGCATGACGGAAAATTTATTAGCAATGTGCCGTTCATAACTAATATGGTAATTATTAAAAAGTAAAGAACTTAAGTTGGCTTTTAAAATATTTTGACTTGTGGGAATATTTATTTTTCTCCTAGCTAACAAAAATCTTTCGCCATTTTTGGTAACACAGGTATCACCAAACCTCTCAACGCAGGATTTTAGATTTATTTTTTGTTGAGAGAATGCAAAAACTGGCAGCGTAAATAATAGCAGCAGGTGTACAAACTTTTTCATAAGTCGTGTTTCATTTATAATATTGGAATAACGCTGCAAACTAAACAAATATTGCCATGGCTACAAATGCTACTGGTATTTACCACACTTATAACCAAATTTTAAGGCAAGCTTTATTATCTAATAATCTGCGAAATATCAGCAACTGTTTTACTTTCTAAAATGTTTAAAGTAGCATCTCTAACTTCTCTCATTACCACACTTAGGCCACACGTATTTTCATCGCAATTTTTACATTTTTGATAAAAATTTAAACTCACACAAGGCAATAAAGCAATGGGACCATCAATAAGCCGCATTACCCTTGCCAGTTTTATTTTAGAGGGGGTTTCATTAAAAAAATAGCCACCACCTTTGCCTTTTTTACTATCCAAAACACCTGCTTTTTTTAATTCCAATAAAATATTTTCTAAAAATTTTATTGGAATATTTTTTTTTTCGGCAATCTCAGCAATTAGTACGGGCCCTGATGCATCTTTTTGTGCCAAATACATAAGTGCTTTAAAAGCATATTGTGTTTTCATTGAAAGCATGGAATTATAACATTTTATTACTGCAAAATACTACTGTGTTTAACATTTTTATTGTTTTCTTTGAGAAAACTTAAGAGTACCATTATGCAAAAAGCAACCACTTTATTCGTTACAACCATTTTATTAGTTTTTATAAGTATTATTTCTGTAAAAGCCCAACTGCCAAAAAGCTTGGTGTATGGCAATTTTACAATTGCAAACCTACAGGGCAGCGACTTTACAAAGGCTTATAATACTGGATACGGTGGTGAAATTGGGGCAGGCATAGGTATTGGTAAAACGATGCTTATTGGTAGTGCGGGTTACATAAAATATCAAGCAACTGAAGCAAATACCACCTTTGGCGATTTACAGGTTATTCCTATAAAAGTTGGTTTAAGACGCTACTTGGTAGGCAAATTATTTATTAATGGGCAAATTGGCGGCGCTTTTGAAAGCTATAGTAAAAGCAGTGCAACAGGTACTAAATTTTTATACGAAGTAGGTGCTGGTGTTAAAATAATACACTTGATAGAACTTGGTGTGGCTTATACGGGTTATCCATCTGCTGCTGGCAGCACTAATTACAATTCATTATTGTTTAAAGTTGGTTTTTCGGTTAAGTTGTAGGGGTAAAATTTAGCTTTTATTTGTTGTTGGTAAATAGGCACTGCAAAAGCTAGGAATGAAGCGGTGATTGTTGAACAAGTACAACAATTGTGGTGAAAAAGCGAAAAGATAAGCCTTACATTAATGCCATATTTATAATAATCATCTTATTCACTTAGAATTAGATTAAGATCAGGGTTCCCCTTTCTACAATAATTAAAAGCTGATAAATACCGATCTTATAATTTTCATAAGTTTTCTTGGGTGAGGTGACATAAAAAGTGTATTGCTTACCCTCATTCATAGGCGAATTCATATAATACGTTTATACTTTTTCCTCCACGCATTTTCAAAATTCTACCGCATAACACAATATGATTTTTTTCAATCGTTCAAGCCTATCAAATGATAAAATATAGCATACCATAGCAAATAAGGCTATAATTAAGCAAGTCATTGGCGATTCAAATGCCCTTTTCATTAAAAAATTTTTTCACCTTTGTTAGCAACTTGCTTTCCTTTACTTTACTGTTTTTAGAGTAGGTCACTTTTCAAGAGTGACCTACTCTTTTTTAGCCTTTCTAAAAATAACTCACATTAGTGTCAGGTGTCAATGCCAATAACGTTTCGTACATCAGTTTAATGGTGCTTTCAATATCATCTTTGTGCAGCATTTCTACTGTGGTGTGCATGTACCGTAACGGTATTGAAATTAACACACTTGGGCAGCCATCGTTGGCATAAGCAAAGCTATCGGTGTCGGTACCTGTGCTACGGCTTACAGTACGCATCTGCAAAGGTATTTTTTGTTTTGCCGCCACATCTTCTACAAACTTTAATAATTTGTTGTGTACCGCAGGCCCATAACAAGGCGAGGGGCCTTTACCACAAGCCACATCCCCTTCAATAATTTTACTAATCATTGGGGTTTGAGTATCGTGTGTAACATCGGTAACAATGGCAATATTTGGCTTTAATCTACGAGCAATCATTTCTGCACCTCGCAAACCAATTTCTTCCTGCACGGCATTTACAACGTATAAACCAAAGGGTAGTTTTTTGTTATTTTCTTTTAGTAAACGAGCCACTTCGGCAATCATAAAACCACCAATACGGTTATCGAAGGCACGGCCGATGTAATAGCCATTTGCTAGCTCATCAAACCCATCTTGATAGGTAACAACAGCCCCAATATGAATACCCAATTCTTCTACTTCTTTTTTGGTACGTGCACCACAATCCAAAAATAAATTGTCCACTTTTGCAACCGGTTCTTTGTTTTCAGGATTGCTCATTCGGGTGTGTATGGCTGGCCAACCAAACACCGCTTTTACAGCCCCTTTTTTACCATGTATCAGCACACGCATGGCCGGAGCAATTTGATGATCGACACCACCATTTCTTTTAAGGTAAATTAAGCCTTCGGCAGTAATATAATTTACAAACCAACTAATCTCATCGCAGTGTGCTTCTATCACTACTTTAAAAGGTGCTTTTGGGTTAATGATGCCAACTGCAGTACCATAAGCATCTACCATTTGTTCATCAACGTAGGGCTTAATATAGTCTATCCATAATTTTTGCCCACCACTCTCAAACCCAACAGCAGATGGGGTATTGATATAATTTTTTAAAAATGCTAACCCATTTTCGGTAACAATCTGTTTAATTTTTCTCTTCTTTTTTTCTACTTCTTTTTTAGCTTTTGCCATGGATGTTTTTTATTTTATTAATGAAATACCAATAATGCCGCAGATGGATTTTACAAGTAATAACCCATCAATTATTGCAAGATAATAGAGAATACTTTTACGGCGGTGCAAAGAATAAGCCACCATGATTAACAGTATAAAGGGCACCATATTTATAAGGATGCGTAGCAAAGGGAAATGTCTTGCAATAGCAAACATTATAAACGTGCCAAGCCCAATAATACTTAGTGGAATGATAATGTAAAAAATGGTTTTGCGAAGCCCAACCCTTACCACAAAAGTCTTCAATTGTTGGTTATGGTCGGCCGCATAATCTTTAATATCAAACATGATGCAAAGCACTGTTACAAACATAAAATTTTTAATAAATAACAAGCAACCAACCAATGTAATTTGATAGAGAGTATTGCTGGCAATATGGTAGTACAAAACAGGATATACCGTAACCAAACCTGCCCATACAAAGCCTATTACAAAAGGTTTTAACCAGCTAAAACTGCGTAAGTTTTTAGATTGTATTATTGGTAAATTAATACCGTAGTAAAACACTGCAACTATTGGTATTGCTACAATTATCAGCCAATTGGTAATTGGTATCTGTAAAATATTTTGCCAAGTATGTAGTAGTAATAAAACACTAGTTACTATAAATAAAATAGTCAAAACTATCTGCGAAATTACCATCGCCTTTTTGTTGGCTATGTACCAAACTGAGCGTTTATTATTGGGGTCTACGGTATTAATTGAGAGATAAGCTTTGGTATAATACAATGCTGTTGCGGCAAACAATGCAACGTAATACGCACTTGAATTTAATGAAACATATTGTTGCAACGCAGCTTCAATAGATAAGGTAACTGCACATAAACCATAAAAATAATTACCGAAGAAAATAGCTTTTATGATGCCGTTTTCTTGTTGCATTATTTTCTAATAGCAATTTTTGGCGAAGTGATAGTGTCGCTTTTGTTGCCAGCTTTATCTCGCAAACAAAACTTAAAAATTGAGGTATCTGTTTTAAGCCCACCGCTACAAGGTGTGCCTAAACTAAGTCCACCAGCAGTACCAATGTTATAACTAACCTCTAATATGCCAGATTGTTTTGGCGTACTAGCAAATTGGGGCACTTTACTACTAAGATTTGAAACCGGTACACCAGGGCAAACAATAGATGTTCTTTTAATAAATAAACTGTCTTGGATGTCACCCTCTTTATCGGTAAACTCAAATGTAAAAGTTAGTACATCACCTTGCCCAACAGATGTGCTATTAACGTTTGTTAAAGTTAATTGTGGGGCAGTTGTAAATTTATCTTTGGTGCAAGCATTAACAGTAATGGCAATAACCAATAGTATCAATATTTTTGTTTTCATTGTTTTATTTATTCTATTCAAATTTAACTACAATATTTCAACAGTTTACAGTGCAAGCAAACATCCTTAACAATATTTTTTCTGTTACCGAAAATGACTTTGATGCAGCAGTAGCTGCAATGTATCAATTTCAATATCAAAATAATGCGGTTTATAAGCAATGGGTTAATATTTTAGAGGGGCAAAGGTTAGTAGTAAATAGTCAATCGGAAGCAAAACCATCAGCTATAAACAATCAACAACCATCATTCCCTCCCTTTCTTCCTATTTCCTTTTTTAAGAGCCATAATATTGTTACAACGTTGTTTGAACCACAACAAATTTTTGAAAGTAGCGGCACCACACAAACCACTAATAGTAAGCATTTGGTTAAAGAGATATTTATTTATGAGCAAAGTTTTTTAAAGACTTTTCAGTTATTTTATGGGGATATAAATGAGTGGTGCATCATCGGTTTATTACCTTCTTATTTAGAAAGAAATAATTCATCGTTGGTAGTGATGACTGATGAATTGATTAAGCGAAGTAACCATGCGGATAGTGGCTTTTATTTAAACGAATTTAAAAAACTAAAAGATACTTTACTACGCTTAGAACATCAACAACAAAAAACGTTGCTGATTGGTGTAACCTTTGCCCTGCTTGATTTTACTGAAGTATACAAACTTAATTTACAACATACAATCATTATGGAAACAGGTGGTATGAAAGGCAGGCGTAAAGAACTAACAAGAGCTGAGGTACATGGTATTATTACCAAAGGATTAGGGGTAAAAAAAGTACATTCAGAATATGGCATGACTGAGTTGTTAAGTCAAGCTTATAGTGATGGTAATGGTAGATTTATTTGTCCACCGTGGATGAAAGTTATGGTACGTGATGAGGAAGATCCTTTAAGCGTAAAACCTTTTGGTAAGGGTGTTTTAAACGTGATAGATTTAGCCAATATTTACAGTTGCAGTTTTATTGCTACCGATGATGTTGGTGTGGTATATGAAGATGGTAGTTTTGAAGTTTTGGGTAGATTAGATAATAGCGATATTAGAGGTTGTAGCTTATTGGTGGTGTAAAAAATAGCCCACATTGAAAAATGTGGGCTATTTTATTTTCTCTCTTTTAGGGGCTGGTGATTAACTACACCGCATCGGATAAAGAACTAAACGTAAAGTCTTTTATCTTCATAGGTGGAATTAAGTAACTTCTGTACGATTCAACGCTGATGCTTCTTTCAGGCTTACCCAATGCCTCAACATTGTTTAGCATAATAACAGGGCTTTCATTAAAACGGAAGTTTTTTACAGGGTATTTTATCTTTCCATTTTCTATATAAAAAGTACCATCTCGTGTAAGGCCTGTTAGCAATAGTGTTTGTGCATCTACTAAACGAATGTACCATAAACGAGAAACTAAAATGCCCCGTTCAGTTGTTTTTATCATGTCTTCAACCGTGCCACCATCACCACCAGCCATAATAATATTACTAGGAAATGGTACAGGTTTTACACCTTTTTGCTGTGCCCAATATTGTGAGTAGCTTAAATTTTTAACCACACCTTTTTCAATCCAGTTCATTCTTTCTAACGGATAACCTTCACGGCTCCAAGTGCTACCAGGTAATTCTGGCTCAAAAGGGTCTGAATAAATAGTTACTTTTTCATCCATCAATTGTTCGCCCAAACGGTTGCCACCACCTTTTTTGCTCATAAAGCTTCTGCCTTCATCCGCACTTCTGGCATCAAAACCGCGGAACATATTTTCTAGCATATAAGTTGCAGCAACTGGCTCTAAAATAACGGTGTATTTACCTGGCTCAATAGCTTTTGCTGTTGAAGAACCATTGGCTTTTTGTGCTGAAATTTTGGTGGCAGCAAAGGTGTCCAACTTGCTTACATCATTAAAACCTCTTGCGGCATAACCAGAACCTGTGCCCTCGGCATTACGTGTTGTAACTGAAAAAATTACGTTGGTATCTTTATCGTAAGCATATAAACCTTTTGAGTTTAGTATAGCCGTAAACGAAGTGGTATTTTCTAAAAAGCCAGCAGCTTCTAGCTTAGCTTCTTTAGAAACAGCAATACTTTTTGCTACCAACTCTGCTCTTGTATCTGGTGTGATTTCCGCAGTTTTTGTAATATAGCCAATAGAATTTTTGAATTCCTGAGGACCTAATAAGGGCATACGCTCAGGATTTTCCGGGGCTAGCTGCGCCAACTCTTCCGAGCGTTTCACAACTCTTTCTAAAGCGGCGTCCTCAAACTCGTTGATATTGGCAGAGCCAGCTTTTTTACCAAAAATAGAATTGACAGAAAGGGTCATAGTACTAATATCGCCAGAGGTTGAAGCGGCGTTACGGGCATAACGGATGTTACCACCTTCGCTACCGTTTAGGATTACCTCACACTCATCGGCTTTAGAAAATTTTATTACCTTTTCTAAAAGTTTTTTTGCGTCTTCTTTATTTAAAATTGCCATAAATAATTATGATTGAAAATGATTGAAATGAAAACAATAATTAAGGCTAGAACTAGATGATTATTTAGATTTTTCTTGCTGTGTTAATAATGTTTACACCATTAAATCTAGTTGTTGAACTGCCATGCGAAACAGCATTTGATTGCGAAGGCTGACCTTTACCATCGTTAAAAGCCCCACCTAAGCGGTAATCACTTTCATCGGCAATGGCGGTACAGGAATTCCAGAATTCCTGCGTATTTGCTTGGTAAGCCACATCCTTTAACATGCCAACAATTTTGCCATTTTTAATCTCATAAAATAATTGCCCACCAAATTGAAAATTATAACGTTGTTGATCAATGGAGAACGAGCCATCGTTAATAATATAAATACCTTTTTCAACATTCTTTATTAAATCATCAACACTTAATTTGGCTTTGCCGGGCATCAACGATACGTTTGGCATCCGCTGAAACTGAACATCACTCCAACTTTGAGAATAACAGCAGCCTTGGCTTTCTTTTAAACCAAGAATATGTGCTTGGTCTCTAATGGCTTGAAAATTTACTAAAACCCCGCCTTTAATAATATCCCATTGTTTGGTGCCAACACCTTCATCATCGTAACCAACAGCACCTAAACTTCCTTTTTGTAATTTATCGGCTACCACATTTACCTTATCGCTACCAAATTTAAAGGCCTTGGTTTTCAATTTATCCATGGTTAAAAAACTGGTACCTGCATAGTTGGCTTCGTAACCAAGCACGCGGTCAAGTTCGGTAGGGTGTGCCACAGATTCGTGGATGGTAAGCCATAAATGTGATGGATCTAAAACTAAGTCGTACTTACCTGGCTCAACAGTTTTGGCATTTATTTTTTGGTTCACAGCTTGCGTTGCTTCCTTCACATCCTGTAGTATATCGTAACGGTCTTTATAGCGTGTAATAATCCCGCTTACTTTGCTGTCAGCAGTTGGTGTAAGGTACTCGTAACCCATGCCAACAGGTGAACTCAACGATTTTATAGTTTCAAATTTATTTTGAGCCCTATCAATTTTGGTGATGTTAAAAGCAGGAAATAAACGGTGAATATCTTGGTCTATATAACTGCCGTCGGTAGAGGCAAAATACTTCTGCTCATTAACTGCAAAAATGTTTGAGTTAACAAAACTTGCACCGCCTTTCATGGCAATAGCGTTTACGTTCAATAGCAAGTCAATCTTTTCTTTAATGGGTACCTCAAAAGCACTTTTTTCAATGGGCGTTTTCCAGCTTACTTGGCCGTAACCCTTTTGTGGTGCAAGTTGTACTGGTTCATTAATAATTTTCGCATTGGCTTTTGCTACGGCAACAGCACGTTCGGCAGTTTTAGCAACACCTTCTTTTGTAACATCGTTAGTGGCAGCAAAACCCCAGCAACCGTTAGCTAACACCCGAATTCCTACCCCGAAAGATTCGGAGTTTGAAACGTTTTGAACACGGTTTTCTCTAGTGGCAATGGCTTGGCTCAAGTAACGGCCAATCCTAATATCGGCATAGCTAGCACCTTTGCTTTTAGCGGTGTTTAAGGCCACATCAGCCAACATTTTTTTAGCAGCAACATCAATACCTGATGCTAGTAAATCGGCGACATTAATAGTGGTACCAAGTAACGAGGTTTTAGGCAGCATTGTAGCACCTAAGCCCATGGCGGATAATTGTAAGAAGTCTTTACGTCTCAAAGTGTGGTCTCCTTCTTTTTTGGTTAGAAAATGATGGTTGTAAGATAGAGATTACGTGGTTAAAAAAGAAAACCGTTTATCATATTGTTTTTGGTAACGGGCTTTTGTAACGCATATCATCGTCTGTTGTGTCACTCCCTTGTGCGTTTATAACTTTATTGGACTTTTATTGAAGCGTAGGGTCACCTTCCAATTATTGTGTTTTTTGACCAAACAACAATTATTATATTGGAATATACTAGCGTCTTTTGATCTGTATGTTTGAGAATCAATTCAAGGGTAAGATTTGGTTGCAGTATTATGCCTTATTGATCAGTAAGGCAAATAACGGCGACGCAAGGTGAGATACCCTATAGTAGAAAATGGCTGAAAAGTCAATCTACCTAATCAATAAAATCGTGCAAAATCATAGTTTAGATCACAGCCTAACAACGCATCTAACTGTTGCAGTGTGCGACGCAACAAAAGCTAAATAGAACTACCAAAGTTGGGTGCCAAAACCACTAAATTTTTCTACCCGTATTTATAACATTTATACCAGAAAACTTAGCGGTGGCGCAGCCATGCGATACGGCATTGCTTTGCGAAGGCTGGCCTTTTCCATCGCTGAAAGAACCGCCTAAACGGTAGTCGTTTGGCTCGGCAATGGCGGCACAACTGTTCCAAAATTCTTGCGTATTACTCTGATAAGATGCATCTTTTAACATGCCAATAATTACCCCATTTTTTATCTCATAAGCCAACTGACTACTGAATTGGAAGTTGTAGCGTTGTTGATCTATTGAGTAAGAATTTCTGCCTAGCATATAAATACCTTTCTCAGTATTTTTTATCATATCAGCTACTTTTTCGTTGCCTGGGGTAAGCGATACATTTGGCATCCGTTGAAAAGGAACGGCACTCCAACTTTCGGCATAACTGCAGCCCTGTGAGGCTTTTAGGCCAAGTATATGGGCTTGATCACGGATGGTTTGGTAGTTAACAAGGATGCCATTTTTAATAATATCCCAATTACCACATTGCACTCCATCATCATCGTAACCAATGGTGGCAAGGCCGTTAGTTTGTGTTTTATCTGCTACAAAATTTACCAACTTATTACCAAAATTAAATTTCTTGCTACGCCATTTATCAAGCGTTAAAAAACTGGTGCCTGCAAAGTTTGCTTCGTAACCTAAAACACGGTCTAACTCTGTAGGATGACCAACCGATTCATGAATGGTTAAGAAGAGATGTGTGGGGTCTAAAATTAAATCATACTTGCCTGCATCAATAGATTTTGCTTGTAGTTTTTCAGCTACTTGCGAAGCTGCTTGACGGGCATCTTCTAACATATCATACCGCTTTTTATAAAGGATAAGGTTACCCGTTTTTAACTTCTCATTATCGCTTGGCATTAAATACTCGTAACCCATACCCATTGGGGCACTTAGGGCATTTCGTGTCTCGAATTTGCTAGAGGCTTTATCAATTTTGGTAATAGTGAAATTTGGATAAATACGGTGAATATCCTGATCAATATATGAGCCATCGGTAGAGGCAAAATACTTCTGTTCGTTCACCATAAAAATTGATGAGCTCATAAAGTTGCCACCGTTTTTTAGGCCTTCATTATTAACGGCAAGCAATAGGTCAATCTTCTCTTTAATAGGCACATCAAAAGCATTTTTTTCAATAGGGGTTTTCCAGCTTACTTCGCCATAACCCTTCTGTGGGGCTAATTGTAGCGGTTCAGCTAATAATTTTGCATTAGCTTTAGCAACCGCAACAGCCCGTTCGGCAGTTTTAGCAACCCCATCTTTTGTAACATCGTTAGTGGCTGCAAAACCCCAGCAACCATTGGCTATTACACGTACACCAACACCAAAAGATTCAGTATTAGCAACGTTTTCAACACGCTTTTCTCTTGTGGCAACTATTTGATTTAGGTAACGGTTTATACGAATATCGGCATACGATGCACCTCTGCTTTTAGCGGTGTTTAAAGCCACATCTGCCAACTGCTTTTTTATGGCAATATCAACGCTGCCATCTAGTAATTGTGAGGCATTGATTGGGTTGCTGAATAGGTTGGTTTTAGGCATCACTAAAGCACCCAAACTCATAGCAGATAACTGAAGAAAATCTTTACGTTGCATGATTATTATTTGTGGTTGTCAAGATATTGATTGTTAAAGTATGGCCGTAACCTCTTATCATAATTTTCGTTCAAGCCACAAGAAACCGGCTGCCAACATGAAGAATACAAAGAAATATATTTTAGGGATAATTGTTGTAACAGATTGCGTTTGTTGAGAAATTTTCGAGTCTTGTTTTGAGTGCTTTAATTGGTATAATTCAGTGGCATTTATTTTTTGAGTTATGGCAACATTTTGCCAATCATTTTCTTTAAAAACGTACCAATACTTTAGGTTACTAGTTGGTGTAGAAATGGTATGCCAACCATAGTTTAATGGCCAATATTTACCACTCCATTCAAAAGGTAAGTTTTCATTTTGTCTCAAATAAATTTTAGTCAACCCTATTTGTCCAAAAGTAGGCATTGCAGTAGTTTCTAGTGTTAGGCGTACTTGCTGGTTAATATGTGGCATTATTGGATAGACAGTCCAACTATCATTTATAAATGACTTTTTTGAAGCTTTTTGTAACAGTAATGACCAAAGCTGGGAATAACTGTGTTGCTTATTTTGAAGCACCAAACTATAGGTGTTATTTAAAGTAGTGGCCAATAACTTCCCAGTGCCAAATAAAGCCATAGAAGCAACACTATTTTGCTTGCCATCTTTTACTAAAACCTGTGTGTTAGATTGTTGTTTAATGTAGCATTTTTCCTCAACTTTTAAAGCCGTAATTATATTGGAAAATTGTAGCTGCGATTCTTTTTTATCAGGATTATTTAATTCGATTAATGGAAATAGTTTTGAGTAAAACTGATTGTTATTGCTAATACTGTCAAGCTGAATAATTAATCCTAAACCATCCTGTTCAATTTTTTTTTTTAAGTTTGATGACTCACTTTTAGACAGCGCTTGTAAGGCTTCAGCATCAGCAATTACCACGTCAAATTGTTCTAATGTTTCTGTTGACCAATTATCTACGTTGATAGTTTTTGTATTAGAAAATGACTGCACAAATTTGCCTTTTGTTACGCTCGTTTTTGTGACAACAGAATAATTATTTTCATATAGCCAATTCTTTAAAAATTTATTTTCAAAATTTGGAGAAGAAGCTAATAATAGAACTTTTAGTGGCTGCATTGCTTGTACTTCAAATGGTATTGGATTGTTTTCAATCGTGTCTTTTCCATTTAAAACTACCACGCTATAAACGGTTCGGTTATTGGTTTTAGGTATTGCTTGTAATTGAAAACTTTGGTTGGAAAATGCTGGTATAATTGTGCTATCAACAGTATCGCCAAAAGCATTTAGATAAATGGTAACAGCTTTTTTTGCGTTGTTATTATATTTCCCTTGAACTATTAAATTCTCGCCAATTGTTAGTTGTTGTTTCCAATAAACAGAAATGATACCTGAAGGTATTTTTGGCTTGTGAAAATTGATAGGTTTATTGTTCAATAATTGTAAATCTGCCTCGTCCAAACCATTACCTAAAACATCAAGTATTGGTATATTTTTAAGCTTGCTTAGTGATAGGTTTGCTAAAGTAATAGTATCAATTTGTTGGGTATTTTTTTTTATAAAATCTATAAATTCTTCTTTGTTGTAACCATCTGTTAATAGAAACAATTTTTTATCAGTAGCAATAATTTGATTGCTTGTAAAGGATACATCAATTGCCAAAAACACAAGGCTAATAACAGCAACTGTAGATGCTACTATCCTCCATAATAATCTTAAACGCAATGGTCTTACTGCTTCTTTCCAAACAAGATAAGTAAGTAGTACAGTACTCAAAAAAACTACTATATAATACCATGTAACCATTTCTACTGCTGTATTTTTTGTAGGTTAATGAAATATTGTCTTGATAAATCCATATCAACTGCTTGCTTTGCTTGTTGGGGAATTGTTGTTGGGTTTTGTATAGTTTTTTGTAAAGATTTTTGAACATTTTTAATATCATCAATATCTATTGTTACCCCCTTTTGCCCTATTGATTTAATAAGCCTTTTCATAGCTTGAAAGCCTTGTAAATACATGCTTGGTTGTGCTGAAGCTTTACTGCTTAATTGCTGTGTGGCTTTAGTCAAAATAGAGTAGTCATTCAGTTTAATTGGTATATTATATTTTACATCTTCTAGTATCGAAATTGCTTCTCTTGTAATCGCTTCTTCCGAAGTTTGTAATACAGTTTGCTGTTGTAGTTTTGGTGGTGATATTTTAGTCAAATCTGCGGTTAAACGTTTTTCTGGTTTTAATGGTATTGTTCTTAAAGATGTTTTAGCAACGTACGCTCTTGATTGTTGTTGTAAATCTTTTAGCAGTTTTAAAGCTTTATATGCAAAGGGCAAAGCATCTTGTGGTTTAAATGTTCTGAGCCTTAATTCTGTACTCCACATTTCGTTCAATACGGCTTTTAGCTTTTTCTTTGTATCTGCATCTAAAAAGCTGGCATCTTCTGCATTATCATGCTTGTCGGTTACGGCATCCATCATTTGTGTGCCATCACCAAACTCTTTAGCATCGAGTTTTTCAGCATCATTTATTCCTAAATCAGATTCATATTCTTCGCCTAAAAATTTACCATAGCGTAAGCGTAATAACTTTTGATCTGTTCCTAAATTATTACAGCGTTCATTGAAACTTTGAACTGAAATAGTGTCCTTATCTCTTAATAGTTGTTCTGCATCAATAATAATTTGGCGTTCACTCCTGAAAAATTCTGGCTTGAAATTTATATTGTTAGTAAGGCTTTCTAAACTCATTAACTGCGCGGTATCTGCTAGCGTAACTATAAATATATCAGAACGTGTTTCCTGCCTAAAATTATCAATAGCTTTAACATAAAAATACAGTTCATCACCTGGCTGCATTTGTAATTTTTTAAGATCAATTATTTGCTGTAGCTGGTAGTTTATTTTACGTTCTAGAAAGCTACTTGTAAAATTTATTTTTTGCTCTTTAAACTTAACGGCTTCGCCATTACCACTTGCAATTGTTGCTGAAATTGAAGCATCCTGAATGCCGTAGTCATCACTAATATTTACTGATAATTGCACTTTGGCAGATTGACCGTAATCTATAACAGTGTTAGGTTTTGGTGATTTGATCGTTATCAATGGAGGTAAATCTTTCACCACTTCTATTTGATATAACTCAGATAATTTATCATCAATTTTTACTTGATAAAAACCATCTCTAGGTATCGTTTTTTGCAATGACCAAGATGTATGATTACTATTATTTTGAGTCAATGATACAGTTGTAGAATCATTAAAAATGAAAGCTAATTTTTTAACAGGAATAGTAGTATTTAATTGCCAGTTTACAGTAGAACCTTCTTCGGTTTTCAAGTTGAAATAAGATTGATTTACAGTTGGTTTATTAGTATAAAGTGGCGGTTTTTTTTTAACCAGTACTGAAGCAATTTGCGGCAATATTTTTTCTTGTTTATTATTCTTTAAAGAGCCTTTTTGTTTAGTTATTTTACTGCTACTAAAATCTATATTTATAAAAATTAGTGCTGTAATTATTGATAGAAAGAGTATCAAAATTGCTTTATAAATCTTCCTATTAAAAGGGTTGCCAATATTAATTGCTTGCAAAACCAAGCCTATTTTTTTTACCTGTAATTGTTGTAGTGTATTAAGGTCAGCTGTTTGTAATATTAGTAATGCAGCACTCTCTTCAAGTGAAGGGAAATTCTTGTTCAGATAGCTTATTACATCTCGAGTATTTACCTGCCAATATTTATTTATTATCACTAAAAAAATAACAATAAAAAGTATAAATCCAATAACTGTAAGTACGGATAATGGAAAGAATTTTTGTACTATAGCAGCTATTAGAATCTCAAAAGAAATGCATAGTAAAATAAATGATACAAATAATTGTAATTGCCATTTTTGTTGTAACCCATGGATGATATGTTGACAATTATTATCAGCCATTAATTATTGCTTTTTTGTTTTTGTGATAGCCACCTTTCTAAAATAAAAATAGAGAAAGCTAATATCCATATGATGGGTAGAATATCTATTAAATTACTTTCAAATTTTGTGTTTTTTTTTATGTCAGTGTTGGATAAATTAGATAATAATTGTTGCTCATCTACTATTCTTTTATCATAGTTAGCAATATTTTCATCAGCTGTAAGTATTGATAATAATAGGCTTGGGAATTTTTCATTCCAAACTAAATCATTCCAAGAAGGATTCAAATGTGTAAATAAATTATAAATATTGGGGTTGATACTATCAATACTTAAAAGTGAACTGCCATAGCCATCTAGCCAAATGTTATAACCCGCTTGGCTGCTGTAAACTGACTTGCTAACGCCTATGTTTTCTGGTCGTAATAATGTTATACTACCAAAATACCTTCCTTGCGTGTACTGGACAATTTTAGTATTTGTAAGCGTATTTGTTAACGGTAAATCAGATAACCAAAATAACCAATTTGCGTTATTTTTAAGCTTAGCCCTATCTGTAAAAATTGTTGATACTATTTGCTTTTTTGTAAATTGTTTAATCGCATCCATAGTGGCTTTAACATAATTGGCGTCTTCAAAATATTTATCAGTAAAGATGGTAACCATTAATGTTGACGTATCAATCAATATAGGCTTTTCATTTTTTAAATTGATATTATTTGCTTTTGTATCAATAGTGAAATTATCTTGTTTCCCATTTTTAAAAGCAATGTTTTGCGATGTATAAAAACTAGCTGAATTATTACTATTTCCAACAATAACTTTAATACTATCACCTGTTGTTTTATAAGCCTTATGTAGCCATATTTTCGTAGTATCAGTAGTACTATAAGTAAACCATTTTAATGGCTTATTTATTATCGCTTTATTACCAATAAAGTTTGTCAAACTATTATTTGTAAATAAGTAAATGGAATTGTTCGATGCATATTTTTCATTCAATTGATTAATTAGTTGCCAATATGAAATTGATGTCGTTAGCGTATCATTTTGAAGTTGTAAACTATCTGCTATTTTTAATTTTTTAAAGCCATCTTCAAAGTAGTATAACTCATAATTATTTAGTAGAAGCGAATCTATTTTTATTTTAAAATGGTGATATGTTTCTTTAAAATCTTGTTTATTAATTACTATCCAGCCTTTCTTATCTTTTGGCTGTAACACAAGTTGCCATTGAGGTTTAGCTAATAATACTACTAGTAATATTATTAATAAACAACGTAACAACAATAATAGCCACTCTGAAATTTTAAAGCTCGTAGCTTGTTGTTTTGAACTTTGTTGCAAGAAAATTAATGAACCAACTTTTAAAGTTTTGTCTTGCTTAGTATGCCATAAATGGATCAGTATTGGAACAATTATCCCAGCACTTAACCATAACCATATTGGTTGTAAAAATTGTAGCAAATTTTATCTATTTAGTTTGTTGCGTTGGTTTAAAAAATCTTTCAAAGCCTTGTCAATTGGCAGTCTCGTATTCATTAAATTGTAAGCGATGCCTTTGTTTAATAGTTGTTGTTTAATGTTTGTTAGACGTTGCTGTAGGCTTTCTGCATATTCCTTTTTATTGGCTGTACTAGCCAAATTAATTTTCTGTCCAGTTTCTAAATCTTCTAAAAAAGAATAGCCATCATAGTTTAGCTGTAATTCATTTTCCCCCATTAAATGCAGCACAATTATTTCGTTTTTATAAGTAGATAAATTGTTTAATAAGTTAATTATTTCACCTTGTTCTTCATAAAAGTCTGTTATTACAACCAATAATTCCCTTTGTTTATTGGCTGCCAATATCTGCTTATAACTAACTGTATCAGTAAATTTTCCACTTGGTTCTATGCTATCTAATTGATGGTAAAAGCGTTTTAAATGCTGTGAATCTTTTTTACTTGGTAAAGCAAAAACACTATCTTCTTTAAACACATACAAACCAATATTATCACCTTGGCTATTTGCTAGATAACCTAAGCTTGCTGCTAAATATTTTGCATAATCAATCTTACGAAAGCCGCTATCAGCATGGTTCATAGAATTACTTGCATCAATTAAAAAACGTACAGAGATACTTGTATCTACTTCAGATTCTCTAATATAATACCTATCACTTCTGGCATACATCTTCCAATCGAACCATCGTAAATCGTCACCAGGTTCATAAATTCTATATTGGCTAAATTCTAAACCTTGCCCTTTTACATTGCTCTTATTTATACCCATCATAAAACTATTAATAGTGGTTTTGGCCGCTAATTCTAGGTTCTTAATTGACAATAATATTTGAGGGTCAAGTAATTTGATAATACGATAATTTATGAATGTGCAGATGTGTGAATGTGCGGATATACAAATGTGGTAATTATTCATTTGCATATTTCCGCATTACCTAATTTGCAAAGAGGCTCTCTTCACTTCTTTCAACAGCACTTTTGTTACTTCATCCGTAGAAATATTTTCAGCCTCAGCTTTAAAATTCATCAATAACCTATGCCTTAAAACTGGTGCTGCCATTGCATGAATATCTTCTTCAATTACTGCATATCGGCCTTTGAATAATGCTCTTGCTTTTGCTGTTAAAATTAAGGCTTGGCCTGCCCGTGGCCCAGCACCCCAACGTACCCATTCGTCTACAAAGCCCACTGTTGTTGCGTTTGGTCTTGTTGCACGAATAATGGCGCTAACATAATTTACCAATTCATCATTAATACTTACATCACGAACAAGGCCTTGTAGTTGCTTAATTTCTTCGCCACCAATAATAGGGTTAATGGGTACTTTTTTATTACTAGTTGTACTTTTTAAAATGGCTGTTTCTTCCTGCAATGATGGGTAGCCAATGCGTATGTACAATAAAAATCTATCTAATTGGGCTTCTGGTAATGGGTAAGTGCCCGATTGTTCAATTGGGTTTTGCGTTGCTAAAATAAAAAACGGTTTATCTAATGGATACGTTTGCCCACCATACGTTACTTCAAATTCCTGCATGGCTTCTAACAAGGCCGATTGTGTTTTTGGTGGTGTTCTGTTTATTTCATCCGCCAATACAATATTTGCAAACAATGGCCCTTTATTAAACTTAAAAAATCGTTTCCCGGTTACATGGTCTTCCTCTAAAATTTCGGTACCTACAATATCTGTTGGCATCAAGTCTGGTGTGAATTGGATACGTTTAAAATCTAAAGCCATTGCTTGGCTTAAAGTCCTTACCATTAAGGTTTTCGCTAATCCTGGTACGCCTTCTAATAGGCAATGTCCACCTGCCAGCATGGCAATAATTATTTCCTCTAAAACTTCATCCTGACCAACAATTATTTTTTGTATTTCCTTTTTTAATAGTGGCAGTTTTTGTAGAAGTTCTGTTATGTTTTTTTCTTGTTGCTCTAAGGTCATGCGTTTTTGTATAAAAATATAATTAAATATAACCACCTAATCTCGAGCAAGTGTAGTGCTTTGATAACATTGCTTTGTTTATTCACGAGGCAAGTAAATTAATGAGAAACAGTAATAATATTTCACAAAATCCACCATCGGCAAGGATAATTGATAAGTGTGGTTTAATATTAACCACTGATTAAATGATTAGTATGATTAATTGTATCATATATTTCGTAAATCAGCTTACCGTTAACATGTTTACATCACTTATGAACAACCAAAAATTTACATTCGTTCGGTTAAAATATCGTTCAGGAGATTGGGATACAGACCAACGGATGCCAGTTAATATTCTCAACTCATTAATAGAATACACAACTATACCTGTAAATCAGCAAGAGAAGGTGATAGAGCTTAGTAGTAATGATATTTTCAACTATCCATTTTGCTATTTAAGTGGTCATAAGTTAGTGCAATTTGATGCTACTGAAGCCGACCATTTTAAGCGTTATGTACAAAATGGAGGCTTTGTATTTGTAGATGATTGCAACCATGATATTGATGGCTTGTTTGCCAAATCTTTTGAGCAACAAATGACTGTTTTGTTTGGTACCGAAGGTTTAAAAAAAATATCTAAAACACACGCTATTTATAACTCGTTTTTTAAGTTTGAGAAAGGCCCGCCAAACACAGCTTTTGAACTAAATGGCTGGGGTGATGATTTGATACACGATTATTTAAAAGCTATTGATATTAAGGGGAGGATAGGAGTTTTGTACAGTAATAAAGATTATGGTTGTGAATGGGATTATGACTTTAAAAACAAGCGTTTTTTATCAGAGGATAATACAAAATTTGGCGTAAATATTATTATGTATGCCATGAATAGTTAGGCTTTAAAAACGCTTACTGCACAACTTAATCTAAAAAGAATTCGATGATATTTTTGATGATGAAGGAGAGAATAACGATGATAATGAAGATAAAATCAATAATAAATTTTACTAAGGCTTCCCAAGCATTAATTAAATGATTAAGGCCCCATATTTGAGGTTTATTATGTTTGTTAGGGGTATTGATTGCTATAACGGGTTATGCTTCAAAAGTATTTTGAACTTACCTAATTAGCACATTAAATTTTATTTAGAATTTGTGGCTTGTTATTTAAATTTCATTAAGGTGGCATAATTAAATGCTTATTATAATAAATTTAATTGCCAAATAATCTAATTCTTTCTGAAAGCCCACTTCCACATCTCTTTCCAAGTTACTTTTTTACCATACATTAAAATACCTACACGGTAAATTTTACCACTTAACCAAGTTGTTGAAACAAAGCCAGCAACTAATAACAACATACTCGTAATCAGCTGCCAATATGGTACTGTGTTTGGTACGCCAAACGGTATTCGAGCCATCATCACTATGGGTGATGTTAGTGGAAATAAACTACCAAAAACTGCTAAGCCACTTGTAGGATCGTTAACGGCTTTTGTCATAATAACAATGCCGAAAATGATGGGCATTGTTATTGGTAATAGCAAGCTTTGGGCATCTTGAATATCATCGTTTACTGTACTACCAACTGCTGCAAACAATGATGAATACAACAAATAGCCACCTAAGAAATAGAAAATAAAGCAGGCTAATATTGTTGCAAAATGAATGTCACCAAGGCCGCCTACTAGCCCATTTAAAGCGCCACTATTTTTAGCGGCAGAAATAGCAGCCATACCACCGGGTTGTATTGGTTGAGACGATATTTGTGTCATTAAATGTGGGAAAATTAATGGTAGTAGTAGTTGTAGGCTAACCATTAAAATAATCCAAATAAGAAATTGCACCAAACCTACAGCTCCAATGCCTGTTATTTTACCCATCATTAACTGAAAAGGTTTTACACTACTAATAATTACTTCCGCAATGCGGTTGGTTTTTTCTTCCATTACCCCACGCATTACCATAGTGCCGTAAATAAATAAAACAATGTAGATAAGAAAGCCAGAAGCGTAACCAACCCCATAACTGATACCAGCTTTTACATCATTATCTTCTTTGCCTTCAATGGTAGCAAACTTTATTTCATTACCTTTTTGAATGCTATCTAATGCTGATTTTGTAATGTGTAATGTTGCTAACAAACGTTGATCTTCTAAGGCATTATTAATGCGTTTTTGAATGTCTGCACGTGTCATCATACCAATGGTTTTACCCGATACAAATACCAAGCTATCTCCGTTAGACGTTTTAAAACTATCGCTTACAACCACGTACCCATCATACTCTTTTTTAGCAACTTTTACTTTTAATGTTTCTATAGTTTCGTTGTTTAAAAAAGTAAATTTTATATCTTCTTTACTTTCAATTTTACCACCAAAAACATTTATCTTATCAACGACGGCCACTTTAAAATTATCGGATGTTTTTACCGTAAAATATATCATTGCAGCATAAAAACCGAATATGATAAGCGGTAGTAAAATGGTGGTTAGCAAGAAAGTTTTTTTCTGCACACGGCTTAAAAATTCTCGTCTTGCCACAATCCAAATCTTGTTCATAAGTAGAAGTTATATGGTTATTGTTAGTAGGTTAATTAGTATCTGCTAACTGAAAATCAATTGATTTAAAAATTTCTAATTTTTGTTTACGCTACAGGCTGAAACGCTCTGGTAACGGACTTTGTACCTTCTACAAGGCCAATAAAAATATCATTTAGTGATGGTAAAATTTCATTAAAAGATTCTACCAAAATACCTTGCTGAATAAAATGCTGTAAGACATTATTACTGTTAAAACCTTCATTTATTTTTACAGTTAAGGCATTGGCTTTTTGATCTATTACCACAAACGAATCTGCATAAACATTATCTGTAATGCCATTTAGTTTTACACTAAACTTATTTTCTTTAAACTGCTGCTTCACGGCTGCAACTGTGCCATCTAAAATTTTCTCACCTAAATTCACCAGTACAATGTGGTCGCAAATTTCTTCCACTTGTTCCATGCGATGGGTACTAAATATTATGGTGCAGCCTCGCTGTGCCAAACCGTAAATTTCATCTTTTATTAAGTTGGCGTTTACAGGGTCAAGACCACTAAAAGGCTCATCTAAAATTATCAATTTTGGTTCGTGTAAAACAGTAATTACAAACTGTAGTTTTTGGCTCATGCCTTTACTTAAATCTTCCACTTTTTTGTTCCACCAGCTTTCCATTTCCAAGCGTTTAAACCAAAATTTTATTTTTTCCATCGCCTCACTTTTGCTCAAGCCCTTTAGCTGCGCCAAGTACAACGCCTGCTCGCCAATTTTCATTTTTTTATACAAGCCACGTTCCTCAGGCATGTAACCAATTTTGATGATGTCGTTAACAGGGTCAAACTGTTTGCCATCAAAAATAATTTGTCCATTATCTGGGTAAAAAATGCCGGTAATCATGCGTAATAAAGTGGTTTTGCCAGCCCCATTTGGGCCAAGTAAACCAAAAATGCTACCACGTTCAATATTGAAACTAATATCGCTTACAGCTTTTTGTGTAGCGTAAAATTTTTGCAGGTTGTGAAGCTCTAAAATAGCAGCCATAAGTGATGGTTTATTTGCCGAATATAAGGCAGTTATTAGCGATAGCCATATTTTACAGAACGTTTTTTATTGTGTATCATTTATTCACGGATTAAAAAAATTGATTGCAGATATTTGGTAAAACGTTCATGTAATTCCTTACTTCATCCCTTTATTTTCAGCTAACATTGCACCACAAAATAAAAACTATGCAAGTATTAAAAAGAAGTGCGGTTTTGGTGTTATCGTTAGTTGTAATAATAGGGTTATGTAGTTGGGGTTTTTTAGTACATCACACCACTACACAATTAGCCATATACGAGTTGCCAAAACCAATGCAGCCCTTTTTTTACAAAGCCATGAAAGGCTTGGTAAAAGATTGTACCCGGCCCGATGAACGCAGAAATATTGACCCAACAGAAGCCACCAAACATTTTATAGACATAGAAGCTTATGGCGAAAACGCAGCTTACAATATGCCATTAAAATGGGATGACGCGGTTGCAAAATATAGTAAGGATACATTGCTGAAATATGGCTACGTGCCTTATCATGTTTTAACCATGAAAGATAGGCTGGTAGATGCTTTTAAAGCAAAGGATAAAGAAAAAATATTGTTTAATGCCGCTGATATAGCTCATTACATTGAAGATTCCCATGTGCCTTTACATACATCCATAAATTATGATGGACAGATGACCAACCAAAAAGGCATACATGCTTTGTGGGAAAGTGTAACACCTGAAGTTGAAATAGCTAACTACAATCTATCTAGCAAACACAAAGCAAAATATTTAGATAAACCCGAAGAAGAAATTTGGCAGGCTATACGAGGTGCCAATGCCTTATTGGTAGATATGTTTGCAAAAGAAAAGGAGTTATCTACAAACTTTGCTGATAGTTTGAAATATAAAACCGTTTTCAAGTATGGCAAAAAGTTAAAATACTATACCGATGATTTTGCTAAAGCGTATGGTGAAAGTTTGCAGTCAACTATTAATCAACAATTAATTGCCTCTGCTAATATGGTGGCTGATTTTTGGTATACCGCTTGGGTAGATGCGGGTAAGCCAGATTTGGATGAAATATTAACAAGCGATGAAAAAAAGCAATGGCGAAAAGAAAGAAGGTCGTTTAAGAAAAACCATTTGCTACAAGATAGTTTGCTATTGGCTAAAACGGGTTATAAGCCAGAATAATTTTGATATTTAATAAAATTTACTGTAATGGATAATATAAAAATACGTTGCCCCAAATGCGAATGGGAACCAGATGGCAAACCTTATTGGCAATGTAGTTGTGGCAATACTTGGGATACATTTAGTACTGGTGGTAGATGTACAAAATGCACAAAAGTTTGGGAAGACACCCAATGTATATCCAATGCTGGCGGCTGCGATAAAACAAGCCCACATTTAGATTGGTACGAAGGCCTTGATGATATAATTGCCCAACTAAAGGCTGAAATTAAAGAACGTTGGAAAGAAGGAGTAATGTACTAAGACGTATAAACTTTATTTGAATTTAGAATGAGACATTTATTCATCCTAATAACAGTTTTAAGTATTGTATCATGTAAAAATGATAGCCCAAAAACATATAATCAGTTTAACCCCGAAATCACAGAAATATTGCCGGAACAAACAGTAATTAATTTCTTAAAATGGTATCGGGACAACGAAGAAAGAGTAAATAAAATTCGGTACATAAGAGGTGGTTTAAAAGATACAACTACGTTCTATCGAATTGATTTTAAAGCAGCAGATAAATATTTCTCAGAGCTTAAAAAAAGTAATTTTTTATCAGATGTTTTTATAAATGATTTGCGAGATTACTTTAAAAAAGGCGATGAGAATTTTGTAAACCGTCCGCAAAACGATGGGCCGCCAGATTATTTTGATTTTGATTTAATTATGAAGTCACAAGATTATATGGATGTTTGGACGAACTTAGATAAAGCAACAGTGATTGAAAAGGAGGTAAGTAATAATACAGCATACATCGAACTTTTATTTAACGGTAATTATAAAACCAAATATTGCCTTACAAAAACTAATGGTAAATGGCTGATTGATAATATTTATTGAAAATACATATGCAGACAAATAAAATCTCTATTTCAATACCCATATTTCCCCTCCCATCTATCCTTTAAAAATTTCCGCAATTCATTTTCCCTAGCATTGTTGCCGGGCTTGTAAAAATCAGTACCAGCAAGCTTTTCGGGTAAATATTCCTGTGGTATAAAGTTTTTCTCACCAAGGTGCGAGTACTGATAATTTTTGCCATAATCCATCTTCTTCATTAGTTTAGTGGGGGCATTGCGTAAGTGCAATGGCACGGATAAATCGCCGTGTTGTTTCACCGCTTGCAAAGCAGTACCGATGGCCTCGTAAGCAGCATTACTTTTTGCAGATGATGCCAAATATGTAGCACATTGGCTGAGTATAATTCTACTTTCTGGGTAGCCAATTTTACTTACTGCATCAAAAGTAGTATTGGCTAATAACAAGGCGTTCGCATTGGCATTGCCAACATCTTCACTTGCAAAAATTAGCATTCGTCGGGCTATAAATTTCACATCTTCACCACCCTCAATCATACGAGCCAGCCAATACACAGCACCGTTTGGGTCGCTACCCCGCATCGATTTTATAAAGGCAGAAATGATATCGTAATGCTGTTCTCCCTGCTTATCGTACAAAGCTATTTTTTGCTGTGCAATAGCCATTACTAAATCATCTGTAACCGTTATGGTTGCTTGGTTTACTTGGCTAACCACTAGTTCTAATAGGTTCAATAATTTTCTAGCATCACCCCCCGAAATATTAATTAAAGCACCCGTTTGTTGCAGTACAATTTTGTGCCGTTGTAATACAGCATCTTTAGCTATTACTTGGTGCAACAGGTTTACCAAATCTTGCTCTTGTAAGGTTCGCAACACATACACTTGGCATCTGCTAAGCAAGGCGCTATTTACTTCAAAACTTGGGTTTTCGGTAGTAGCACCAATCAGTGTAATCGTTCCTTTTTCAACTGCACCCAGCAACGCATCTTGTTGCCCTTTGTTAAAGCGGTGTATCTCATCAATAAACAAAATGGCTTTGGGTAATTGTTTGGCTTGTTCTATCACTTCACGCACCTCTTTAACGCCGCTGCTAATAGCACTTAACTGAAAATAACCAGCCTCTAAAGTGTGTGCAATAATGTTGGCAATAGTGGTTTTGCCAACGCCAGGCGGCCCCCACAAAATCATAGATGGAATTTGCCCATGCTCAATGGCAGTTCGTAGAATGCTGCCTTTACCCGTTAAATGTTCTTGCCCAATCAATTCATCCAAAGTCGTTGGCCGCATCCGTTCGGCTAAAGGCATATTGCTGTTCATAACAAAGTTTAGTGCAAAGAACGCAAAGCATATAACTAAAACAATGGAAAATATGGGTAGTTTTATTTTGGTAACCAGCTTTGGTTTATCAATTCAACTTCGTTGCGTCGCACACTGCAACGCTTTAAAAGTTTTCAGCTTTTACCGTAGCGTATTTTAAAATCATAAGCCACTCCTCAAGAGTGGCTTATGATAATTCTATTAATCAGTAAAATAATACAAATCAAGGGTTAGGCAGTCTCATCAAATACATACCCATAAAGCTTTATAGCCTTAAACGTAAACACAATATGTACCAATAATGCTATTGAAAAAGGTAGCATAATATAAACTGATGTTTTTAATAGTTGCAGTAGTTGGTTAGCGTTTTGGCTGGCCATACCTGGCATTGCCTGGGTTGATATTTTTGCCATCAGTTCTGCTAACATAACTTTATTGTTTAGTGCCACTAAAATTGCAAAAGATCCTGTAACCATTAACAACGAAAAAACTATTGAAACGTAGGCATTTACTTTTATCCAGTCTTTTAAACTATGCCTACAGCTTTTGGCTTTAAACACACCAAACAGTAAAAAATAACTACTTGAAAAAATATAAATCGGTAAGCAAGCCAATATAAAATTTGACAGTAACAACAAGGGGTTACTCAAAGATGTGAGTAACCCGGCTGTAATATTTAGCAATAATATAAATGCAAACGGTAACAATATAAATGTGAGAATGCGATAGATTTTTAACCCAGCCATACTTGTGTTTTAAGGGTTGCAAGATGGGGTTATTTTATTAAATAGCG
>JAYVNQ010000249.1:0-10174 GCA_043758365.1 Chitinophagales bacterium | reverse complement strand
ACCACTTTGCAAAGAGAATTAGAAGAGGGATTTACTAAAATAAAATGTATCACCGAAGACCACATAACCCCATTTAATACCGCACAAAACTTTTTGTTCTGTAGTTTTAAAAAGCAAGATGTAAAAATGCATCATAAAAATAAATATAACCTATGATTGAATTAATTAAACAGCCTTGGGCTTGGTATTTAAGCGGTGCAGCCATAGCTGCCATTATGTTTTTACTGTTATTTTTTGGTCGTTCATTTGGCTTTTCATCCAACTTACGCATCATTTGTGCAGCCTGTGGTGCAGGTAATAAAACAGATTTTTTTAAGTTCGATTGGAAAGCACAATTATGGAATTTAGTATTTTTAGTGGGTGCAATTATTGGTGGCTTTATTGCCCATCAATATTTATCTACCAATGCACCAGTACAAATATCCAATGCGACAATAAACGATTTATCTAAATTAGGATTTGCTGCACCAACCGCTTTACAGCCAAATGAATTGTTTAGTTGGGACGCTCTATTTACGGTAAAAGGATTTTCTATTTTAGCTGTTGGAGGCTTGTTAATCGGCTTTGGTACAAGGTATGCTGGTGGCTGCACAAGTGGTCATGCCATTAGTGGATTAAGCAACTTACAATTGCCATCATTAATAGCAGTAATTGGTTTTTTTATTGGTGGCTTGGTAATGACGTTTTTAATTTTTCCCTTAATATTTTAAGATAATGAAGTTTATAAAATTTTTAATAGCAGGTGTTTTATTTGGCATCATAATGACCAAATCAGAAGCCATCAGTTGGTATCGCATTCAAGAGATGTTTCGGTTTCAAGCCTTTCAAATGTATGGCATCATAGGCACGGCAGTAGTGTTGGGTGTTATTGGCATCGCAATCATTAAAAAGTTAAAGCTAAAAGATATGTATGGTAGTACTATACAATTTCATCCTAAAGAGAAATCAATTATTCGCTACTTAGTTGGCGGTACAATTTTTGGCTTAGGTTGGGCTTTAACAGGTGCGTGCCCAGGGCCTATTGTTGTAAATATTGGTTACGGATTTGTATCAATGATTGTGGTGTTTGTATTTGCCTTATTGGGTACGTATATCTATGGTATTACGAAAGAAAAGTTGCCTCATTAATCTCTAAAAACAATATAAATTAAGAACCTGTATTAGTAAGTATTAAAACTTTTTAGCGATTATACATATAGCAATCATTTACTAATAATAAGTTTATTAACAGTAATACGTCCTTATAATTGCTTCCTTTGTAGTAAACGAAAATTATGCAAAAAGTATTTTTCATATCGGGCTTAGGGGCAGATGAACGATCTTTTTCATTTTTAGATTTATCCTTTTGCCAGCCCGTATTTATTCATTGGCTCGCACCTTTGCCTAAAGAAACTTTAGTAGCGTATGCGTTGCGATTAAGAGCCACCATTACAGAACCCAACCCAACTATTGTAGGATTATCGTTTGGTGGTATGTTGGTAACAGAAATGGCAAAAGCAGATGCAACAATAAAACCCATTATTATTTCTAGCAATAAATCTAGCACCGAATTTCCTTTTTGGTTAAAAATTGGCAAATACGTACCTGTGTACAAATGGATACCAAATACTTTATTTCAATCGCCCCGATTGGGTGCCTTTTGGTTTATGGGTGCTACCGACGAACGAGAGAAACGTGTTGTAAAAGCAATTATAAAAGATACCGATATTGCGTTTACAAAATGGGCTATTGAAGCCATTATGCATTGGGATAACAAAGAGACACCTACAAATATTTATCATATTCACGGCACAAAAGATAGGCTACTGCCACATTTTTTTGCCAATGCCACTACTTTAATACCAAATGGTAGTCATTTAATGATAATGACGCATGCAGCAGCAATCAGTAAACTAATTTCTGAAAAAATTTTAGGATAAGTGCGTGTTTTTTTTGGAACATGGTAACCTCAACCCTATTTTTGCACCCCGATTAGAAATAATCAACGGATTGGGTTATTGTGTAATGGTAGCACTACAGTTTTTGGTTCTGTCTGTCTAGGTTCGAATCCTGGTAACCCAACATAACTACCAAAGAGGCAATCCTGCAAAGGGTTGCCTTTTGTTTTATCCATTTGAACGGTTTATTACATTACTATTTCATGAAATAAGTAATTGACTTTTGTGGTTCGAACTGTATCGTTTTCTTTATCATAAAGCTTTCCGTCTTGGAATAGCAATTTTTCTAGCTTCTGGTTTTCATGGAAATCTGCTGAAACCATATCTGACATATTTTTAGAGAAAATTTAGGTTAGCTGTTGCAATACCAGCGTACGGTTTAGTTTTTAGTAAATTTTTATTACCAATTAAACTTCAATTATACCTCATCGTCTTTAAGCTGTAATGTTAAAGGGTGCCAATTTAATTATACTACACCTATTATTTTAAATTCAAAGTGTTATGAAAAAACTCCTTCAATTTACCTACAGCTTAATTTTTATTTTGGCAACGGCTTTGATAATTACTGCTTTTACAACGGTAGATACTAATGAGAAAGGTATTAAGTTTCCATACAAAAAAGCTGGACTAACTGAGCGGCAAGCAGCAGCACATTTGCTAAGCAGATTTACATTTGGTGCTACACCAAAGCAAGTAGATGCAGTGGTTAATATGGGTTTAGAAAAATGGTTTTTACAACAAGTAGAAACCAATATACCCGACGATTCATTACAACAAAAATTAGCCCAATATGAAACTCTTACAATGAGCAACAGTGATATTGTTAAGGCTTTTCCCCCGCCAGGGCAAATAGTAAGAATGGCGGTTAAAGAGGGTATAATTGATAAAGATTCTGTAAATAAAGGCGATAAAAAAGAATATAAAGAACAAATTGCTTTGCTAATGCAACAAAAGGGTTTTAAGCCTCAACAACAATTGTATAGCCAACTAATTAACCAAAAAATTTTAAGAGCTGCCTACGGTAACAATCAGATGCAGGAAGTACTCACCAACTTTTGGTTCAACCACTTTAATGTATCACTTACTAAAAACGAATGTGGGCATTATGTTACTGCTTACGAAAGAGATGTAATTCGACCTAATGTGCTTGGCAAATTTGAAACATTGTTATTGGCAACAGCCAAGTCTCCAGCTATGTTAACTTATTTAGATAACGCTAAAAGTGTAGCTAACGATAACACACCTATAAACCCAAGGCTCGCAGCATTTTACGCCAAAAAATTGGCTGGTAAACAAGATGGTGATAGCAATAATATGCAGCAAATGGCTGTTATGGACAAAATACAAAAAGCAAAAAAAGTCCAAGGATTGAATGAGAATTATGCTCGTGAAATAATGGAACTACATACACTTGGTGTAGATGGTGGTTACACGCAACAAGATGTAACCAATGCTGCCAAAGTATTAACTGGGTGGACGCTTTATCCAACTAATAACCCTTATGGTGGTGATATTGCTAAAAAAATAATTGATAAAATTGGCGAAGATAAATTACTTAAACAAGGCTTTATACACGATGGTGATTTTATGTTTAATGCCAATAAACATGATAAAACTGAAAAGGTAATTTTAGGACAAATATTCGCAGCAAATGGTGGGTATGACGAAGGATTGAAGTTGATTAATTTGTTAGCACATAGCAGCGCTACTGCACATTTTATTTGTAAAAAATTAGCAGTGCGTTTTGTAAGCGATAACCCTGCCAACACATTGGTTGATAAAATGACAACTACCTTTTTAAATAAAGATGGAGATATAAAACAAGTGCTAATTACTATGGTTTCTGCACCAGAATTTTGGAGTAAAGAAGCACTGAGAGAAAAAACTAAATCACCTTTTGAATTAGCCATTAGTGCTGTCCGAAGTTTAGATGCTCAAATAACTCAACCATTTCAATTGTACAATTGGATAAGCAAAATGGGGGAACGTGTTTATTATTATCAAGCCCCAACTGGTTTTCCTGATAAGGGTGAGTATTGGATAAATACAGGATCGCTACTTAACCGTATGAATTTTGGTTTAGCATTAGCATCGCAACGTATGCTTGGCATCACCTTTAATTTGGCTGCATTAAATAATAACCATGAGCCAGAAAGTGCTGAAGCTGCATTAAACATTTACAGTAAAATATTAATGCCCGAAAGAGATGTTGATGAAACCATAAAACGCCTCACACCATTAATAAACGACCCTCAACTGCACAATAAAATTGCTACAGCGGCTATCAATAATCCATTGCCACAAACCGCCAATACAAGTGCTACCACCGATGACAATATAATAATGCAAGAAACAAATAATAACAAACAAAAGGTATTAAAAGAAAGACCGGGTAAAAAAAATGCACCTGCTTTATCTATGCAACAAATGATAACATCTAGTGGCAACAACTCAATGTTATCGCAGGTTACAGGTATTATTATTGGCTCACCAGAATTTCAACGTAAATAGATTTACCACATAGACATATAGGCACATAGTTTTTATATAAATCCTTATTTTTTTCTATAGTTTATATGATAAAAAGTAAAATTCATTACACAAGCACCTGCATTTTTCCTATATGCCTTTGTGCCTATGTGGTGAAAAATAAATTCATAATTCTAAATTATTAAAATATGTCAGCATCAAGAAGAGGATTTTTAAAATCAGGAGCTTTAGCTTTATTTGCTACAAGCATTGGTGGCATACCATCTTTTATTGCTCGTGCCGCAAATAGTAACAAGCTATTATCCCCCTATAAAAAAAATAAAATATTGGTATGTATTTTTCAACGTGGTGCCATGGATGGTTTAATGGCTGTAACACCGTTTACCGATGACTACTTAAAAGCGGCAAGACCAACCTTGTTTATGTCTGCTGCAAAAGCAACATCTACCAATCCATTAATCGATTTAGATGGCAAATTTGGCTTACATCCTGCTATGAAAAGTTTTGAACCATTGTTTCGTGAAAAGCAATTAGGCATTGTTCATGCGGTTGGTTCGCCAAACAATACCCGTTCTCATTTTGATGCACAGGATTATATGGAAGCTGGCACTCCATTTAACAAAGGCACTAGTAGTGGTTGGTTAAATAGAGCAGTTGGGTTATTAGGTCACGAGACTGCTACACCGTTTCAAGCGGTAAGCATTACTTCATCTTTACCAAGATCGTTTTATGGTAATAATGCCACGATGGCTATCAGTAATTTACAAGATTTTGCTATTCAAATGCGGGGTAATCCAATGGCTACAAACGTTGCTGCTAAAAGCTTTGAGGACTTATACGATCAAACCTCATCAACCCTACTAAATAAAACCGGTAAAGAAAGTTTTGATGCCATGAAAATGTTGCAAAAGGCCGATACCAAAAATTATACACCTGCAAATGGTGCAATTTACCCTGCAGGTGCATTGGGCAACTCACTAAAACAAATGGCACAATTAATTAAAATGGATGTTGGTTTAGAAGTAGCATTTACAGAATCTGGTGGTTGGGATACCCATTATAATCAAGGAGTTGAGACAGGCATTTTTGCAAGAAATGTAGCCGACTTAAGTAATTGTATTTCTGCTTTTTGGACGGATATTGAAGCCTACCACGACCAGGTAGATGTAATGACTATGACTGAATTTGGTCGTACTGTAAAACAAAATGGCACAGGTGGTACTGACCATGGTAGAGGTAGTTGCCTATTTATTTTAGGTAACGATGTAAATGGAGGTTTGGTACATGGCAATATGCCCACGCTAAGTGTTGAAAATTTAGAAGATGGTAGAGATGTACCCGTAACCACAGACTTTAGGAGTGTGTTTAGCGAAGTAGTAGACAAGCATTTAAAAATTAACAACGATAATGTCTTATTTCCTGAATGGGATGGTAAAAAGATTGGGGTAATGAAAAGTTAAACGCACACTAAATAAATTATTGCAAATGCCTTCCAAAATTGGAAGGTTTTTTTGTGAATTAATTTTGAGGTCTACTTTACAAGCAATTAACTTTAAGCCATAAATTATTTAGAATGAAACAACTGCTACTGGCAATTTTATTAATGGCCTCAAGCCAATTATACAACCAAATTTTACCTTTAAGAGCACAAGCCAAAGTAATAGACGAGGTATTGGCTGACAGGTTAAATAATTTATTACCCACTTTAATGGAACGAAATGGTATAGATATGTGGGTGATGATTACACGAGAATATAACGAAGACCCAATAGTAAAAACCATGCTACCAGCCACGTGGTTAAATGCAAGACGAAGAACTATTTTAGTATTTTATAATAACCCAAAACTGCACCAATTTAAGAAATTGGCTGTGGCTAGATATGCTGTAGGCAGTGAGATTGAAGCTGCTTGGGATATGAAAAAATATCCTGACCAATGGGACGCTTTGCTAGCCATTATTAACCAATACAACCCTGCTAAAATAGCGCTTAATATTTCGGATAATTTTGCCCATGCAGATGGTTTAGATCACTCAGAATATGCACAGTTAGTAACTAAATTGTCTGAAACTAATCGTAAGAAAATAGTGTCATCAGAGCCATTGGCTGTTGCATGGTTAGAAACAAGAACGGCTAGAGAAATGCAGTTTTACCCGCAACTGATTAGTATTAGTCACCAAATTATTGCGGAAGGATTTAGTAACAAAGTAGTTACGCTAGGCATTACCACTACTGATGATTTGGTATGGTGGTTTAGGCAAAAAATAAATGATTTAGGATTAACAACTTGGTTTCATCCATCGGTTGAAATACAACGAAAAGATACCGCCACTTTTGACCATTTAAAAGCGTTTACAAATGTTGATGGTGCTTTTATTATTCAGCAAGGCGATTTACTACATGTTGATTTTGGAATTACCTACTTACGGCTTAATACAGATATTCAAGAACATGCATATGTATTGCAACCAAATGAAACCGATGCACCACTCTTTTTAAAAGATGCATTTGCCAAAGCCAATCAATTACAAAACATTTTAACCAACCAGTTTAAAGAAGGCAAAACTGGTAACCAAATTTTAGCTGACGCATTAGCAGAAGCCAAAAAACAGAACATAGTTGCAAGCATTTACACACATCCTATTGGGTATCATGGTCATGCAGCTGGACCAACTATTGGCTTGTGGGATCAACAAGGTGGTGTGCCAGGCAGTGGCGATTTTCCTATGCATTACAACACCTGCTACTCTATTGAATTAAATGCTAGCATCGTGATTGCAGAATGGCATAAAACCATAAAAATGATGCTAGAACAAGATGGCTATTTTGATCAAACGGGTTTTAGATACATTAATGGCAGGCAAACACAATTACACCTTATTGGTGGTAAATAATTCATTAAACTTCTGCTTAAATTCGGTTTGTAGTATTTAACCAAAATATTTATTTAACTAATCTATACAGCCTCTAACTAATAGCATACAAAATGCCCCTCAAATTTGAGGGGCATTTTGTATGCTATAATATTCTAAAATTATTTCTTCTTCTCGTCTTTTGCCGCAGCAGCTTCTTCTTGCTTTAACTGACGTGTCATTACTACAGATGCAATAGGAATACGTGGTGAGTTCATGATTTCCATTTCTGGAGCAATAATATCTTGAACACGTAAATTCTCGTTTAAAGTCAAATTGGTAATATCCACTTCAATAAATTCTTTTAAAAATTTAGGCAAGGTTTTAACCTTAACGCTCTTCATTTTAGATACTAATTTACCACCTTCTTTAACACCTACAGCAACACCAGTTAATTTTAAAGGCAAGTCAGCAACAACTTTCTTATCGCCAACTAACTCTAATAAATCAACATGAATTAAGGCATCGCTAACCTTATCAAATTGTAAGTCTTTTAAGATAGTGGTATACATTTTACCATCTATACTTACTTCGGCCAACTGAAATTCACTTGTGTACACTAAAGATTTAAAAGCTTTTGCAGGAGCAGCAAAAGTAACCTCGGTAGCCCCACCGTAAATTACACCAGGCACCATGTTTTGAGAGCGTAACTGACGGGCAGCTTTTTTGCCAGTTTCGGTCCTCAACTGTCCTTCGATTGTAACTGTTTTCATGTTTAATTATTTTTTTGGACTGCGAAAGTAAGGGAAACATCAGAATTATGCTAAACGAATTGTAGTCGGCGAGGTTGATGGTGGAGTAATTTTTTTATAACATTAGCTTTAGTGATGCTATTTGACCACATATGCGTCGCACACTGCAACAGATATAATATTTTTCAGCAAACAAAGGCTATGTAATTGTTACTAAATTGCTACTATAAATTACAGAATATAAATTCAAAAATTGGCTTATATATTTCCGCGTTCTCTATTTCTCAATTGCGAGTGGATAAACAAACTTGTAATACTTTTATTCTCGTAAGCATTTCGTAAAGCTATAGCAAACAAATCGGCCACAGACAATACTTTTATTTTACTACTTTGTCTTTTTAAAGGTATGGTATCGCAAACCACCAACTCTTCCAACACACTATTTTCAATATTTTCGTAAGCCTTACCACTTAAAATTGGGTGCGTACACAAAGCCCTAACACTCAATGCCCCCTTATCTTTTAGCAATCCTGCGGCTTTTGCCAAAGTGCCACCAGTATCGCAAATATCATCAATCAATACCACGTTTTTACCCGCCACTTCACCAATAACTACCATGCTCGCAATTTCGTTGGCACGTTTGCGGTGTTTATCGCAAATAACCAAATCGGCATTAAAATAACTAGCTACTTCACGTACACGGTTAGTGCTACCAACATCTGGCGAAGCAAATGTTAGGTTACTTAAACGCATCTGTTCTATGTAAGGAATAAAAATTGCCGAACTATCTAAATGATCTACTGGCACATCGAAAAACGCTTGAATTTGTGGTGCATGTAAATCCATTGTTACCACTCTATCTGCACCCGCAGCTTCTAATAAAGTAGCAATTAATTTGGCACCAATAGCCACACGTGGCTTGTCCTTTCTATCCTGCCTCCCATAACCATAATAAGGCAATACGGCAATAATCTTAGAAGCACTTGCACGTTTTACTGCATCAATCATTAACAAAAGCTCCATTAAATTATCAGTAGGTGCATACGTGCTTTGAACTAAAAAAACATAATCACCACGCACACTTTCTAAAAAAATTGGTTGAAACTCACCGTCACTAAACTTTTGAATGGTTAATTTACCTAATGGAATACCAAAACGTTGGGCAATTTTTAGTGCTAATTCCTGAGAGCCTGTACCTGAAAATATTTTTACTGAGGGGTTCATAATATTATTAGAGGTTGCGGCGAAGGTAATTTTTACAAGCGTAGTTTTAAAGATTATTTACACATTTAATGAAAAAAATTAAACAACTCGTAAATTGATGGCTCAACCAAAAATATGGCAGCAATAAAAAATTGGGCATCTGATGATAGACCTCGTGAAAAACTAATGTTGAAAGGCGTTACATCGTTAAGCAATTCGGAATTATTAGCCATTTTAATAAATAATGGCACCACAAACAAAAGTGCAGTTGACTTAGCTAAAGAATTATTAACAGCCTGTAATAATAACCTGCAACGCCTAGGTGACCTTAACTATCAACAAATAGTACAACTAAAAATTAAGGGATTGGGGCCAGCGAAGGCCATTTGTATTGCTGCGGCATTAGAACTTGGCATTCGAAGAGATACTAACGATAAGAAAAAAGATAAAATTGCAACCAGCCGAGATATTGCCAATTTTTTACAAGCGCAACTACAATATAAAAATCATGAGGTTTTTGTAACCATATTTTTAAGTGTATCACAAAATATTATTCATCACGAAATATTAAGCGAGGGTGGTATAGATATGGTGATGATAGAACCTAGAGCCATTATAAAAAAGGCATTAGACTATAACGCCAAATCGATAATACTTTGCCACAACCACCCTAGTGGCAATCTTAAACCAAGTAAAGCTGACATTTCCTTAACTGAAAAAGTCAAACAAGCAGCTACCTTATTTGACATCAAACTACTAGACCATATTATTGTAAGCAACGAGGGCTATTACAGCCTTGCAGATGAAGGAGTGATATAATTGTGTTAGTTATGAATTATGAGTTATGCGAATCAAGAGTTGGTACTTATTTAAAATAGACGTGTAGTAAATTACGTTGATTATAAATGCAAATAAATAATCTGGTAAAAATTTACTTCCAC
>JAYVNQ010000248.1:0-3291 GCA_043758365.1 Chitinophagales bacterium | reverse complement strand
CGTCTAATAACAAAACGTCTTTTATTTCGCCAGTTAATACACCACCTTGTATAGCAGCACCAACAGCTACAACCTCATCAGGATTTACACCTTTGTTAGGTTTTTTACCAAAAAATTTCTCTACAATTTCCTGTACTTTAGGAATACGAGTGCTACCACCAACCAATATCACTTCATCAATTTGAGAAATATTATAACCAGCATCTTTTAATGCAGACTCACATGGTTTTAAACAGCGTTCAAACAATTTATCAGCCAAAGCCTCAAATTTTGCACGAGTTAATTTTTTTACCAAGTGTTTAGGCACGCCATCAACAGCAGTAATATAAGGAAGGTTAATTTCAGTTTCGTTACTCGCACTTAACTCTACCTTAGCTTTCTCAGACGCTTCTTTTAAGCGTTGCAATGCCATATGATCTTTACGCAAGTCAATAGCTTCATCAGCTTTAAAACCATCAGCCAACCAATCCATAATTACCTTATCAAAGTCATCACCACCCAAGTGTGTATCACCATTGGTACTTTTAACTTCAAAAACACCATCACCGAGTTCCAATACAGAAATATCGAATGTACCACCACCAAGGTCAAATACAGCAATTTTTTGGTCAATATGTTTTTTATCTAAACCATAAGCCAATGCAGCAGCTGTAGGCTCGTTAACAATTCTACGAACATTTAAACCTGCAATTTCGCCAGCTTCTTTAGTAGCTTGACGTTGTGCATCGTTAAAATAAGCGGGCACGGTAATTACAGCATCAGTTACTTCAACACCCAAATAATCTTCAGCTGTTTTTTTCATTTTCTGTAACACCATTGCAGAGATCTCCTGAGGTGTATACAATCTGCCATCAATATCTACGCGAACGGTATTATTGTCACCTTTCACTACTTTATAACCCCAATGGCTAATTTCTTCTGTCACTTCATCAAAACGGCGACCCATAAAACGCTTCACAGATGCAATAGTGTTTTGAGGGTTGGTAATTGCCTGACGTTTTGCAGCATCACCAACTTTACGCTCACCATTTTTCAAAAAGCCAATGATTGAGGGGGTCGTTCTACGTCCTTCCTCGTTAGCTATTACAACTGGTTCGTTGCCTTCCATTACAGAAACGCAACTGTTCGTTGTTCCTAAGTCTATACCAATAATTTTGCCCATAATATATATTTTACAAAATTGGATGAGTCAATCATTATGCCATTGCAAATACAGATGCAAAATTGGCAGACTAACGGCACTGTAGGTTTTTTGAAACGTACTTTTGTCTTTCAATGTAGCTTCGTTGTGTCACTCACTGCAACGGTTGTCACTTAATTAGGCTTTTATAAAATCTATTCTTTTTCAATTTGGGCTTTTTTGGATAACAAATTTTTTATGATAATAGCTAAATAAACGGTTTTACTTTTACAAGCCAATTATTAAACCAATGGTCAGCGGCTGAATACCAATTATACATCCCAAATAAAAAATCACTATGACATATTTTGAACTCTTTGATATTCCTATTGCTTTACAGGTAGATACCACTTTAATAAAAACTAAGTTTTATGAACTGAGTAGAAAATATCACCCAGACTTTTACTCGCAGGCAACAGAAACAGAACAGGAAGAAGTATTAGAAAAATCAGCGTTACTAAACAAAGCCTTTAAAACCTTCGGCAATAAAGAAGAAACCATAAAATATGTTCTGCAGTTAAAAGGTTTATTAGAAGATGAAGAAAAATATAAGCTGCCACCAAATTTTTTAATGGAAATAATGGAACTGAATGAGGCTCTGTTGGATGCAACAATGGAAGCAGATGACGAAACAATAAAAAATGAAAAAATAAAGATAAAAAATTTAGAAGATGAAATTTTCAACAACATTAAAAACCTTATTGAAAATTATAAAGACGGCATTACTACCGAAAAAGAATTGCTGCAAGTGAAGGATTATTACTTTAAGAAAAAATACTTGATCCGTATTTTAGCTAGTACAAAGTGATGCCCCTATATTTGCAATCCAATTCGTGGTAAGTAGTGGCCCAGATGGCGGAATTGGTAGACGCAGCAGACTCAAAATCTGCCGTTCGCAAGGATGTGCAGGTTCGATTCCTGTTCTGGGCACATAAACAAAGTATAATCCCCTGTAAATCAAGTGTTTACAGGGGATTTTTATTTTTAGGGGACGTTTAAGGGGACGATATGTTTGACTATTATTTCTTTTTTTAGAATAAAGTTTATATTTTTTTATCCTAATGAAAGGTGAGAAGTAAAAAGTGAATACGGTGAAGAAACTAAGTTAATATCAAACTTTAAAGATGGTTCTATCCTAGAACTCGCATTATGAATTCTGAAAGATATTTGCCAACCTTCATTTAGCGAAACCATTAATGTTGTTTGCGAGTTTTCTTGATAAACGATTTCAATAAGTCTCTTAGGCAATTTTAATTTGGGGATTTTAAGTTTGGGTTTAATACTTTCAAAAGGTAAGTTTAAAGTGTCATGTAAATTATAAGCTTGAATTTCTACCTTATTTTTTCCCTTAATCACTTTATAAAAATCTTGGTTGCCAACTAAGTACTCTACTAGTTTTTCAGCAATAATTTCAGGATTTTCAGTATCGAGTTTTATTAACTCTTTCTTAAAAGCATTTAAGACTGGCATATAAATAGAACTATGATAATCACCTAAAGTCGACCATTTTTGAGTTTTCTTACTCTTAGTTCTCAATTGTGCTAGTTCATCAAAAATTGGTCTTATTTCATCAAAATAATTTGATGAACAAGGAACGCCTAGCCACTTTAAGCCAAAATCTATATCATTTGATAAACGAGAATGCTTAACCGCTCTATGATTATTTTTTGCGGATATACCTATTTCCCATTTTTGTAAAGCTCTAATTGCTAATACATCTCTTACGTCACCACTTTGACCTTGTTTATCTGACACGATTTCTAAGAGCAAAAAATCCTCCTTCGTTATACCGTTAGACAAGCGAGGTTCTAAATTAATTATAAAGTTTACAGCGAAACTTGCATTTAAGTCATATATACCTTTTTCTGTTTTAGTAAAGCTATCATAACAACGTTTAGCCGTTTTATAAATATCATTATCCACTACAGAAACAGAAGTGATAATTTGTAGTCTTTCTAAAAAAGCATTGAGTAATGCATATTCAAATGCTTTTCCATTTTTTAATAAAGCTCTTCCTTATGTTGGCTATTCGGGACAAAAAATTCTTGCTTCTATCACTCAAGTAATAATTCAACTAATATCCTACTAATAAAATACCTCTAAGAGGAAGG
>JAYVNQ010000247.1:0-3292 GCA_043758365.1 Chitinophagales bacterium | reverse complement strand
TACGAGTTATTGGGCGAACAATCTTGTCCTTAAAATCCAAACCTGTCTCTCTAATAATGCTCGGTGCGTCTTTTGCTAAAACGCGGTACAAAACCGTCAAATCCATTACTACTTCCAAGCCATCCGCAGTTAAGGCATGTATCGCATCATCACCCACTTTATCACCTTCATCCTTCACACCACTCATAGTGTAATTTTGGGTTTTAACATCAATTTTGCTCACCTCAACAAAAGGGTTTACAAATGTTAAACCACTTGTAATTATATCGTCTTGCACCTTACCAAACATAGATTTTACGCCAATTTGACCAGCATCAATTTGTTTGATACACGAAGTAGAAATACCCAACAACACTAGCACAAAACCCGTAATGCGTATGGGTTTTATAAATTGCGATAATGCCGTATTTTGATTTTTTAAACCACCTGCTGCAAAAAAAACAATTAAGCCAAGAATAATAAGTGTCATTTTGATTATATTTTAGATTGTAAAGGTATCTATGATTTTATTGATTGGATTTAATAAATTAATTAACAATCTCTTTATTGTAAAAAAAATCTTGGTTGATATTTTATAGACAGTATCTTTACAAAACTAACGTTAGTTAGTTTTTGATTTCGACCTCTAATAATTTGCTTCCGAAGTATGAATTTTCAAGTATCAGATTTAACACAACAAGTTGCTACAACCGCAAAAGACTTCGCCCAGCATCATATTTCTCAAAATGTGATGCTTTGGGACGAGGATCAAATTTTTCCTGTTGCGCTATTTAAAGAAATGGGCAAACTTGGTTTAATGGGTATTTTGGTACCTGAAGAGTATGGTGGTGCAGGATTGGGTTATTTTGAATACAACGCTATTATACAAGAAATTGCAAAAGTTTGTGGCTCTATTGGTTTAAGCTTGGCCGCACACAATTCACTTTGTACCAATCATATTCTCACTTTTGGTAATGAAGCACAAAAACAAAAATATTTACCAAAATTGGCAACGGCTGAATTTATTGGGGCTTGGGGTTTAACCGAACCAAATACAGGTAGCGATGCAGGCAATATGAGAACTACTGCTGTAAAAGATGGTATAAATTGGCTAATAAACGGTACAAAATGTTGGATAACGCATGGCAATAGTGGTGATGTGGCAGTTTTAATTTGCCGAACAGGCGATCCAAGAACAAAAAATAACTCAACTGCTTTTATTATTGATAGAAATACAAAGGGATTTACTGCTGGGAAAAAAGAAAATAAGCTTGGTATGCGTGCCAGCGAAACTACCGAAATGATATTTGACAATTGTGTTATTAGCGATGAACAACGGTTGGGAGAAGTTGGTGATGGTTTTTATCAAGCGATGAAAATATTAGATGGTGGTAGAATTTCTATTGCTGCACTATCAGTTGGTATTGCAAAAGGTGCTTATGAAGCTGCTTTAAAATATTCTAAAGAAAGAAACCAGTTTGATAAGCCTATTTCAAGCTTTCAAGGGATAAGTTTTAAATTAGCCGATATGGCTACGGAAATAATGGCAGCAGATTTATTGGTGCAACAAGCCTGCGACTTAAAAACGAGAGGTAAAAAAATTACAAAAGAAGGGGCTATTGCAAAATATTATGCAAGCGAAGTAGCTGTAAAATGTGCGACAGAGGCTGTACAGATATTTGGGGGGTATGGTTATACAAAAGACTTTCCAGTAGAAAAATATTATAGAGATGCTAAGCTGTGTACAATAGGCGAAGGCACTAGTGAAATACAAAAAATTGTAATTGCAAGGGAAGAATTGCAGAATTGAAAATTTTAGTTTTGATTGCTTGTTTAATCGGCTCTCCTTTTTAGGAGGGCTTTTTTTGTTTCACGCAAAGAAACAAAGTAGGCAAAGAACACTAAAGCTTAAACAATGGGATATATACGAACCTCTTTTCCTCTGTGTGCAAACTCACCTAGCGACTAGATATTGCCTTGGTTGGGGGGATTTACCAAAATCTGGTCTGGCTGATACCGAATTTATATTGATAATAAAAGTTGAAGTTAAAAATTGATGCTCAACAGATATCCGTCTGACCGAACCGTTAATGGGTAATGCACAACCGCCGATTGTATTTCCGTCAAGTCCTAATGCTAGCAATACAGATATTGTGTGATTTTATTTAATATGTACATTGATTTTTTGTATACCATGGATTGAATGTTTCAATATTATAGCCATTTTTTATTTTTTTTTGTAGCTTTTTTTTGATAACGTACAATATGTCACCCTTATATTTTAATAATTGGGGGCAAATCTCTTCATTTTGTTTATATTGAAACACGTAAATTGACCTGTTGTTAGTTTGTAGGATTCGTTCTAAAGTATAATCTCTTAATAGTATTAAAGAGTCAACGGTCAAGTCTCTTTTTTAGATGTGATTGTATCGAAAACTATTTTGGGCTTAAGTATTATTATTTTTCTTTTTAATGCGCATGTTCCTTTTGACCATCTTTTGCATATATAAAAAACATAGAAGAAAAAAGGTTGAGTCAGCATCAAGTCTTATTTGACTGTCCTGTCTTCCGTAACACACAATGATGGGGGTATGTCCCATAACTATTGAAACGAAATAATCAGTACAATACAAATTAATAGTGTCTTCATAAAATCTCGCACAACTCTGTGGTTACAATCCTAATTACTACCACTAAAAATATTATCTACCGCACCACTAAGCATAGGAAATTTTTCTTTTACAAAACCAGCAATCGCTGCTATGGCTTTTGCTGCTTGTTCGTCAGTCAAATTAGCCTCTGCTTTTAGTTTGTCTATTAATTCGTTCATATAAAGAATTTATTGGTATTGTTTTTATAACTATTTTTAATGTTAAGCTACTTTTAACATACTCATTCTACTCTTATTAAACATATTTAAAGCATAGTCTAATGTAATATGTAACTCAGTTTCGCCTTTACCAGGTAACTCAAACATGGCATCAGTTAAAATACCTTCGCAAATACTACGCAAACCTCTTGCACCTAGTTTGTATTCCAATGCCTTTTCAACCATAAAATCATAAACTGCATCTTCAAAAGTTAAGGCAATACCTTCCATATCAAACAAGCGAGTATATTGTTTAATTACCGAATTTTTTGGCACTGTTAAAATACTTCTCAATGTTTCGGTATCTAGTGGATTTAAGTGAGTTACAACTGGCAAGCGACCTAATAATTCGGGTATTAAACCAAAGCTTTTTAAATCTTGTGCTGTAATAAATTGTAGCAAGTTTTTACGCTGGTAATCTTGCATTTCTTTATTTACATTAAA
>JAYVNQ010000246.1:0-27991 GCA_043758365.1 Chitinophagales bacterium | reverse complement strand
CTATGGTTGAACGTGTTACCATTGGTGGTGTCTATTACTCTGCCATCACCCATTTGCCAATACCAATTCTTTAAATTACCCACATTGGCTTTGCTCGTATCCGTGAACATTACAGGTCTCGTCTCGCAATAAAAACTTGCATCATACTTAAAACCTGCAATCGGTAAAGGATTGACAACAGTGGTTTGCGTAGATGTATCGCTAAGGCAACCTACATTATTTACAACAAACAAACTGATAGTGTAAGTATTGGCAGTTCCGTAAAGGTGTTTGGTATTTTGCAACGTATCGGTAGCACCATCGCCAAAATTCCAGTTCCATTTTACAACAGCACTACCCTTTCCATCGCTAGCATCTGTGTAAATGGTGGTATCACGCAAACAAACTTCATTACTTACTGTAAATGCAGCTTTTGGTTGAGCATAAATGGTTGCCAATTGCTTAGTAGTATCTTTTATACAGCCATAAATAGACGTTGCTTTAAGTGTAATATTAAATGGTCCTGTTGAAGTAAAGTTATGAGAAGGGTTTTTAATGCTATCAACTCCGCCATCTCCAAAGTTCCATTGGTATTTAAAAGTGGTAGTAGTGTCTGATATTTTAGTAGAATCGTAAAAGGTAGCTGCACCAACTGGCAAACAAACGACGCTTGGCATTTTAAAATCAGGTACAGGAAATGGATGAATATCAAGTGTTTTGGTAAATGCATTGCTTTTACAACCTGTATTATTTTCAACCACTAAACTTACGGTGTAGGTATTAGGTGTATTATAGGTTTGAGTTCTAGTAGATGAGGCTGTTAGGGTATCTTTTTTACCATTACCATAATCCCAATACCATTTCACTATTGTGCCGGCAGCGATACTTGACGAATCTGTAAACGTAATGGTATTACCAACGCAAGTGGTATCATTAATGCCAAACTTAGGTATGCCCGATGCGTACATAACAAAAGGAATGATTGTATCACCAATGCAACCGAAATCTGTAATTGGCCTATAGCGAACATTATAAGTTTTTGGTAATAAAAATTTATGCTTTGGTGCTTTTAAACTATCCTGTGTATTATCATCCCAATACCACAAACCATTTACCACATTACTGCTGCCCAAACCAGTTGAGGCATCTGTAAAAGAAATAGAATCGGATATACACCTTGTTGCACTAACACTATAATTAGCAAAGGGTACGTTATTTATAATAACTGGAATATCATACTCGGCATTGCTTGTACCACACCCATCTGGTGTTGGGTTGGTAGCATATAATTTGATGGTATCTGTACCTGCCCTGTTGTATGTGAAAGTTTTACTAATGCCTGCGCCATTTGCGGGACTATAATAATATAAATTCTGGCCACCAATTTTTGTGGCACTATCGTAGGCAGGAGCAACTGGACCAATAGTTGTATTAGGAGAAATATTAGTATTTGTTGCGCCACCAAAATCCCAAGTAACTGCTGTAGGCTGATAAGATAATGGTACCGAAAACTGAAAAGGTGTGCCAACGCAAGTGGCAGCAAAACTTAAACGGGCATACGGGTTTTGAAAAACAGGTGTATATAAATCTTTAATATTAGTACCTGCATTGTAACCATAACTTTCTGCATTACCGAAACCATAGGCAATGGCATTAAAACCTGTATCGGAATACAAATTATGTGCTCCTGATGCAACAGGAAAAATGGCATAGGAATAGTTTGCGTCTTGTGGATGTGCAGTAAAGCTGCTAGCTTTATTAACACCATCTAGTTTAAAGCTATTAACTCCACCTTTTCTTATAATTACGTTAATACCATGCACTGTTATAAGAAAATGCGATGTAGAGTTTAGCGTTATATTATTGATTGTTTGTTCTACAGGACTTAGGTATATCATTTCTGGGTCGCCAGGCGTACCATTTCCATCATATCCTTGTGTGGTACAATATTGTGCTACATTTATTGGCTTATCTGCTTCTATTAAATTCCAAACCCCCGAAGCGGTATTGCCAGATCCTAGACCATTACCTGGCGTGGTTAACAACAAAGAGTTTTTTAACTCATAAAAAAAACCTCTTTGCAAATATGAAGATGGCACAACTACCCCATTTAATTTTACAACAGTTGTTGGGTCAGAAACACAGATACGATAATAATTATTGGGCTGAGTACCTGTTGGTGCAGTTAAGTATTTTAATCCCCAAGCACTAGCAGGCAGAGCTTGGGCAATTAAATTGTCACCACTACCAGCCTGATTATTTGTACCAGTACTAGTCGCCCCAATACTCATTTTACCCGTACCACAAAACACAGCAATTTTTTTACAATTACCGCCAGAGCTTATAGTTCTAATTCTTGTACCAGTTAAATCAGTACCACTATTGCCAGTAGTTGTGCCAAACAAACTATATACTTGCCCCTTGCTTAGGTTTATAGTGTAGGCTGTACCTGGATTTTTATTATTTTTATTAGCAACAGAGGGTGTTATTTCTACAGTTGTGTTATCCTCAACAGCTACTACAAAAGCAAAAGAGTTAGCATACGTTGCATTAGTTGCTTGGCTATAGCTAATCACATAATAATCTTTTCCTAAGGTATTGGTCGGAAATAATAAAGTGGCACCTGAAACACTAGCATTATAAATATGTTCATAAGCTACTATATCTGCATCGCTGTAAACATGTATGCCACGATTGTAATATCCTGTATCAGAAATTCTAGAATCTTGCGTACCAGTTTTTGGTAAAGGCGAGGTTTCAGTAACTTGATTGGCTGTTACTACATAGGTTTGTTTGTAACCAACGCCAGGTATTTCTACTGTTACATTTGCATTTTTATCAGAAGTGAAATATAATACCATTTCCTGTGCCCCCCCAGTTGTTAAAGCAATCCCATTACCACCAGACATTGCTTGATGGTAACCATACCCCAACCAAAAATCCTTTCCTTTATTGGAGAAGTTTTGGGAAGTAGCAGTAAAAAGCACAAATAAACAACTTGTAAATAGTAATAGTTTCTTCATCATCTTATTGGGGGGCGCAATGCAAATCGACATAAAAAAGCCAAAATAGGTTTAAATTGTTTATAAGACGACTATTATTAGATTTTCGTGGCTTAAACATCAATTAAAATAGATAATTAGTATTGAGTAGGTTTTTAGCATTAGGGCCTTCGCAAAACAACATATCTAAAATACTCAGGTTGGTTTGAAACCCAATCTTCTCTTCAAAAACCTGCGGGTAAATAATGCTCGATTTTTTTAACTGAAAATTTTTCGGCAAATATTTATTGCGATTATCAACAATGTTAATCACCTCATAATTACTAATAAAATTTTCAGTAACGACAATTTCATTTGTCAGTTGCAGTATTTTTTTTAACCATATTAAAATTTCAAAATTAAAATCGAACAAAAATATAGGCTGCCATTTTAGCAGCTTTACTACACCGTCGCGATAATGTTCGAAAAAAGGGGCTTTGCCGTAGCAACTACAAATAGTTTTAATATGTTGGTTTTGCCAACCTTGGGTATAGTCTATTTTTACATCCTGCATCAACTGCTTTTTGTTTCGCCCACCAACCACTGGAATTGTTAAACTAACTAACCCATTACTCCCTACAATGGTGCATCGGTTGCGAAAAGTCATTTTTTTAAAGTTGTCACATCGTTCTATTTTAGTATTTGTACAATTAAATAAACTACTATGATAATTAACACACCCAAAATATTGACTATCAATTATTTGTGTATTATTTATCAAAATTAAATTATTGTTTTGCATATTTTAGTTATCACTCAATTTTAATAGTACCATTGTTGTATTTAAATTTTTATTTAAATTTTAATAAATATTGTAAATTAATAAAAATCAATTAATTATACAATATTTAATTAGCTAAATAATTAAGTATATAGTTTTATAAGTTTTATGCTTTTATTATAGCAAAATAACCAAAAATATTAGTACAAAGTTTTGAATTAAAGGTAGCCCTAATAATTGAAATGCGGCGGTTCTTCCCTACTTTGCACTAAATATTATTACAGTGAAAAAAAGCCGCTTATTTGCTCTTCTAATGCCAATTTTGGCGATGATAACAATAGCACAGGGTTGCCAAAAACCACAAGGTTTTGAGTACCGAGATATTAAAAATGTGCGTATTCAGCAAGCTGGTTTTGATAAAACAAACCTGACAATTGATCTGGTTTATTTTAATCCTAACAGTTTTGGAGTGGATTTAAAAAAGGTAGATTGTGATGTTTACATTGATAAAAACTTTTTAGGGAACTACAAATTGGATACAACAATGCACATTGATAAGCGAAGTGAGTTTACGCTACCAAGTACGATGGCAGTAAATATGCAGGGCATTTACAAAAATGCTTTAACGGTTTTGTTAAGTAACGAGGTATTGGTAACCGTTAAAGGAACTACCAGAGTGGGGAAAGCTGGCATTTTTATAACTGTGCCTTTTAACTACGAGGCTAGGCACAAAATGAAGTTTTTTTGAGAATTGTGGCGGATAATGATAAAAACACGGATAATGCAGATTGAAAGAATTTTCATAGATTTTTCTTGCGAACAGGTGCTAAAAATCAGGTACTGGTTTATAATATATGCTGCCCTTCATTTTCAAAAAAATTTTGGAATACAGATTTAACGGATTGAAGAGATTAAAAGGATCTTTCATTGACTTTTAAAAATACAATTGCACCATTTGGCTCCAGTATTGGGCTTTGTGAGCCTCGCCTTTCCATAATCGAAACGTGTGTTTTATTTCCTTCTCTGTCAAAATTTTATCTAAAAGCAGGTTATTTTTTAAAAATGCATCTTCTTCGCCAATGGCGATAATGATTTCTAATTTTTTAATTAAGCGAATTGCTTGGACACTTTGAATATTGGGTAAATATTGTGTAGGTTGATGCAAATAAATCAACTCATCGTGGTAACCTTCAAATAAATCTTGAAAATAAGGAAGGGTGATGGTTATATCGTAACGACCACTCATACCGACTACTTTTTTAAATAATTGTGGGTAGCGAAAAGCCAAGTTTACTGCATGGTAACCCCCTAAGCTACAACCAGCTGCAATTAAGTTTGAGTTAGTATTTTTTTGTTTTATAAATGGGATAACTTCTGTAAGAATATAACGCTCAAATAACTCGTGCCGTTTTATACGTTCGGATGGTGGTATGGCTTTGTTGTAAAAACTCTCTTTATCAGCACTATCAACACAAATAATTTGTAGGTCGCCGCTTGCAATTTTAGGTGCCAACGCATCAATTACTTTCCAATCTTCATAATCGTAAAACCTTGCGGTACGGGTGGGGAAAAATAAAATTGGCTTACCTGCATGGCCGAAAACCAATAACTCCATATCACGCTGTAGGTGTGGGCTGTACCATTTTTGATATTCCCGTTGCAAAGTGTTGCTAAGGTTCGACTGCATAGACCAATGTTTTAGTTTAAATTAAATGAAGCGACTTACTGGCAAGCGTTTCATCAATTATGGTCTTCCACAAGGCATAGCCTTTATCGTTAATGTGCAATCCCTCAGCTTCAAATAAATCACGCCTCGGATATTTATTATCATCTAACATTTGATCATAAATATTCACAAAAAAAGTAGCATCATTCATTTTCTCAATTTCGGCAGCAATAATTTTATTGGTATATTTTATTTGCTCAATAATATTAAACCGCCTTATACTTGGTTTTATAGAAATATAAGCTACTGGAATATTGCCAAAACTTTTTCTTATTTCTACTATCAGCTGTTTAAAAAAAATGAATACTTCTTCTGGATGCCTACCATCGCCTAAATCATTATCGCCTGCATACAAAACCATTCCTTTGGGGTGTAAACCAGCCATTACCCTACTAAAATACCAAACACAAGCCGCCATAGTTGAGCCCCCAAAACCTAAATTTATTGGATGATATTCAGCAAAATCTACACTCATATTTTGCCACATTCTTATAGACGAGCTACCATAAAAAATTAATTCTGGTTGCTCCATAACTGCTTCCTTCATCAATTCCAGACGCTTAATGTCCTCTTCATACCAAAACATACATGTAGCAATTTAGTAACCAGGCAAATGTAATTGGATAGAAATAAAATTAGCCTATTTTACTAAGCATACAATAAAAGACAACATTCCAAATTATTTTAATTTTAGTGCGTAAATAATAAATCCAAAAATTTAAACATCCCATAATGATTGATAGCTGAATATATATTTAAAACAAGTCCCCATGTATTTTTGTACTTCAGTCAAATTTATTTAGAAGTATAAAATTATTTTTTTAGACTAATCTAAATTTTATATTTGCTTTATGAAAAAATATTTTACAGGTTTAAGTTTAATGATTACAATATTCGCATTAGCCCAAGATAGTACAGGCATACAACAAAAAAAGCTCTCATTGCATTGGCAGGCAACATTAATACCCCAGTACCATTTTAACTTTGCAGCACCATACACTGGCGATAGAAGTTTTGTACCTAGCGAACCAATAGCAACTTCATTTTCTACTACTTTTTTTATTAATTATAAGCCTTTCAAAAACACCTATTTTGTTTTTAACCCCGAAGCTGCTGGTGGTAAAGGATTGAGCAAAACGCAAGGTATTGCTGGGTTTCCTAATGGCGAAGTGTATCGGGTTGGTGATCCAAAACCGAAACCATTTATAGCTAGGTTGTATGCTGAACAACGCTTCCCATTAACCAAAAAAATGGTGGCTTTAGAAGATGATATAAACCAAATTGCTGAAAAACCCAACAAAGATTATATATCAGTTATTATCGGTAAATTTTCGTTGCCCGACTTTTTTGACGATACCCAAATAAGCAACGACCCACGTACACAATTTATGAACTGGAGTTTGTTTGGTAATGGTGCGTGGGATTATCCTGCCAATACAAGAGGCTACACAATGGGTTTAGTAACGCAAGCTTTTTATAAAGGTTTTACATTAAAATATGCCAATACCGCCGTACCAATGGAAGCCAACGGATCTGAATTGCAGTTTAAAGGCAAAGATGCATCTGGGCAAGTAATTGAGGTTGGGGTTGAACGGTTTCAATTGTTCCGAAAGAAAAAAGCAGACCATTACCACAGTTTACGCATTGGCTTTTACAGCAACAAAGCAAGAATGGGTAATTATGCAACATCAATAAAAACGGGTTTGCAAACTTTTTCAGCACCAGATATTGAAGATAGCAGGGCTTATGGCCGTAAAAAAAGTGGCTATTACGTAAGTCTAGATAACCACATTGGCAAAGTCCACCATTTTGCAAAACATAGCTATAACGATGGTGAAAATGAAACTTGGGCTTTTACCGAAATTGATAAAAGTGTAGCCACAGGTTTTAGGTTTGATGGAGATATTTGGAAGCGAAAAAAAGATGCTTTTGGTATTGCTTATGTTCGAAACGATTTATCAGACATCCACAAACAATACCTACAAAATGGCGGCGAGGGTTTTATAATTGGTGATGGTAAATTAAATTATGGTACTGAAAAAATTGTAGAAATATATTACAGCTTTAATATTTGGAGGAAGGTTTTTCTTACCCCTGATTATCAATTTGTAAGCAACCCTGGTTACAATAAAGATCGTGGGCCTGTGCATTTGTTAGCATTAAGGGTGCATGTAGAATGGTGAAGAATTTTATTTAGATTTTTTTCCCTCACTTTGAAGGGATTTTATATTAACCGACTGAAACACATAGTCAATAGACCAACTCGGTCAGAAATAGCCGAACGCAACGACTAGTAAGGGAATTACCACGTACAAGGCCGCTACAACAAGCAGCACCACATATACCATTACCCAAAAAAAGTGATGACAGAAAACCAGATAAAGTTTAAATAAAATGTTGCAGTTTATACCACCTATCAAAAAAATGATGGGTGGTCTTGGTTTAACGGAGTTACAATAAAATTTCATCAATAATGTTCCTTATTTTCAAACTATCAAAACAAAAAACCATGAAGAAATTATTGTTGCTTTTGTGCTTATTCCCAATTATTACTATGGCTCAAAATGCTGATAGTGTTTGGCTAGTAAACAATTATATAAAAAAAGAAGTAATGATACCAATGAGAGATGGTGTTAAGCTGTTTACTTCTATTTATATACCGAAAAATAATGGTGAAAAGCATCCATTTTTAATGACTCGTACGCCCTACTCGTGTGCACCTTACGGCGATGGAAAATTCAGGAATTTATGGGCTAACCATTATATCACATATTGCAAAGAAGGCTATATCATTATTACACAAGATGTTCGTGGACGGTGGATGAGTGAAGGTACTTTTGTAGATGTTAGGCCATTTAACCAAAACAAAAAAGGTACTGATATTGATGAGGCTAGCGATACTTACGACACCATTGATTGGTTATTAAAAAACACAGAAAATAACAATGGCAATGTTGGTGTTTTTGGCATTTCGTACCCAGGTTTTTATTCAACCATGGCGGCATTAAGTAACCATCCTGCGTTAAAAGCTGTTAGTCCGCAAGCACCTGTTACAGATTGGTTTCAAGGCGATGATTTTCATCATAATGGTGCATTTATGCAAATGGATGGATTTGCTTTTTACTCAGCCTTTGGCAAACCTCGTCCAATGCCTACAACCATTGGTCCTAAAGGGTTTGACTATCCTACAAAAGATGGTTACGAGTTTTATTTACGCACAGGTTCGCTATCTAATTTAAGTAAATTAATGGGTGATAGTATTCCATTTTGGAAAGACTTAATGAACCATCCTAATTACGATAATTGGTGGAAGGCACGTAACCCTAGAAACTTTGTGAGCGATATAAAACCTGCTATGTTAGAAGTGGGTGGTTTGTTTGATGCTGAGGATTGTTTTGGTGCTTGGAATTTGTACAAAGCCATTGAAACTAAAAGTAAAAATGCTAATAATAAATTGGTGATGGGGCCTTGGTTTCATGGTCAGTGGGCTGGCAGAGGTAGCGATGGTTCTTATCTTGGCAATATTCAATTTGGCAGCAAAACAAGCGATTGGTACGCACAAAATATTGAGATACCATTTTTCAACTATTATTTAAAACAGAAAGGCGCTGCAGATAAAATTGCCGAGGCTACTATTTTCTTTAGTGGTGCTAACGAATGGAAGCAATTGCAACAATGGCCGCCTGCAGATATGAAACCTACTGATATGTATCTACAACGCAATGGCGGCTTAAGTTCTTTACAAAATAAAGTAACAGCTTTAAGCAGTTTTAGCGAGTATGTTAGCGACCCTGCAAAGCCTGTTCCTTATACCGAAGATGTGCATTTTAGACGAACAAGAGAGTACATGACCGATGACCAACGTTTTGCTGCAAGGCGCCCAGATGTATTGGTTTTTCAAACACCAATTTTAACCGATGATATTACTTTAGCTGGGCCATTAGTGGCAGATTTAATGGTGAGCTTAAGTACCACAGATGCAGATTTTGTAGTAAAATTAATTGACGTTTTTCCTGATGATTTTAAGTACAGCGATGCAGATAAATATTTAATGAATGGTTACCAAATGTTAGTTCGTGGCGAGGTTATGCGTGGCAAATTTCGCAATAGTTTTGAAAAGCCCGAAGCCTTTGTTCCCAACAAACCAACCGAGGTAAAATATACGTTGCCAGATGTGGCTCATACGTTTAAAAAAGGGCATCGCATAATGGTGCAAGTACAAAGCAGTTGGTTTCCTTTGGTTGATAGAAATCAACAACAATTTCTAAATATCAATCATGCAAAAGATGAAGATTTTAAGAAAGCGACCATTAGAATATATAACAACCAATCGAAGATTATTTTACCCATTTGGAAATAGGATATTGTATTAACAGAATCGCTCATTAGCTAAAATTTATTAGTTCTCTTTTCTATAATTATATTTGAAATATGCAACTCACAAAAGACAATATAATTAATTCATTACGGCAAGATTTTCCTTTTATAAAAGAAAAATATGGCGTTGCAAATATTGGCCTATTTGGCTCATTTACAAAGGGTACAAACCATTATTTAAGCGATTTAGATTTTATGGTTTGTAAGTTGAATTAACTGCCCCAATTGCAAATAATTATTTTGGGCTATGGGATTATTTAGAAAAAAAAATTAATACAAAAATTGATTTAATAAGAAAAGGCAACCATCTACGAACACAGTTTATAGATACAGTTGAAAAAGAAATTATCTATGCTTAATTCGATAAAAGAAAAGTGTGTACTGATTATTAGCATATTAATGCCATACAAGATTATTTTTCATCAATTGAAACTGTGGCAGATTTTAAGGAAACCAGAGAAGGACAAATCTTATTAGATGCTATTACAATGCGTTTGCAAGCGGCATCGGAAACAGTAAAAAAAATAGTCGAACAACACCCAAATTTCTTTGAGACACTTGCTTACAATACCAATAACATTATCCGTTTTAGAGATTTTATTTCGCACCATTATGAAAAACTAGACAGCGATATTGTGTTTGATATTTGCAAAGTAGATGTGCCATTATTAAAAATCAAAAATTGAACTTGCCCTAGCTCAATAACCTTTATCGTATGTAATTGCTGACCTATGAAAAATATTAGCTTTCTTCTTTTTGTACTATTTACAATTGTTACAAAAGCCCAACAAATCAACATCATCCCCAAGCCAAACGACGTTAAAATAACATCTGGCAATTTTACTATAAATGCGGCTACTGCTATTGTTTATAGCGATGAAGACGAAAAAAATACAGCTAATTTTTTCAATAGTTATCTTAAAAAATATTATGGGTTTCAGCTAAAAATTAGTAAGCAAGCTACTAACAATTTCATTCGCATATCTACCAAAAAATTTATTAAAACCCCAGATAATGCAGCGGCTTATTCTCTAACCATTTCACCAAAAAATATTACCATTTCTGGTGATGGTTCGGAAGGCACTTTTTATGGTATGCAAAGCTTGTTACAGTTGTTACCAATTCAAAAATCACAAATCTTAAATCATAAATTTGCACTTCCTTGCCTCACCATAAATGATGCCCCAAGGTTTTGTTACCGAGGTATGCACTTAGATGTGAGCCGCCACTTTTTTGGGGTTGATTATGTGAAAAAATACATCGATTTTATTGCCCTACACAAGATGAATTATTTTCATTGGCACTTAACTGATGACCAAGGTTGGAGGATTGAAATTAAGAAATACCCTAAATTAACAACTATTGGTGCAACCCGCAATGGCACTATCATTGGGCGTTATCCAGGTACAGGAAATGATAGTATAAAATATGGTGGTTATTATACCCAAGAACAGATTAAAGACGTGGTAAAATATGCTGCTGAAAGATATATAACTATTGTACCAGAAATTGATGTGCCGGGCCATAGTTTAGCGGCTATAGTTGCTTATCCTTTCTTATCAACTACACCAAATGTACCTAAGCAAGTAGGGCAAACTTGGGGATTAACAGATATTAATAATGTGCTTACACCAACCGATAGCACTTTTGCTTTTTTGGAAAATGTTTTAAGCGAAGTGATAAACCTTTTCCCTAGTAAATACATACATATTGGTGGTGATGAATGCAATAAAAGATGGTGGAAAGAATCGGCTTTTTGCCAAGACTTGATGAAACGTGAGGGCATTAAAAACGAAGCGGGTTTACAGAGTTATTTTATACATCGTCTTGAAAAAATAATTAATAATAAAGGCCGTTTAATGATGGGTTGGGATGAGATTTTAGAGGGAGGTTTAGCGCCAAATGCGTTGGTAATGAGTTGGCAAGGCGAGAAGGGCGGCATTGAAGCAGCTAAGCAACAGCACCAAGTGGTTATGACGCCAGGCACTTACTGCTACTTCGATCATAGCCAAACTAAAAACGAAGACTCTGTTACCATTGGCAGCTACTTGCCTGTAGAAAAAGTATATAATTACAATCCAGTACCCGCAGAGCTTTCAGCCGCTGAAGCCAAATATATTTTGGGTGCACAAGGCAATGTTTGGACAGAATATATTAGCAACGAAAGCAAATTGGAATACATGATTTTTCCTCGCATGAGTGCACTAAGTGAGGCCGTTTGGACCGACCAAAAAAATAAAAATCTGCCCGATTTTGAGCAACGTTTACAGCACCAATTTGAGCGTTACAATTTTTGGGGAGTTAATTACAGCAAGGCCTATATTGATATACAAAGCACTATATCTGCCGCAGCAAATAATGTTGGATTGAAATGGGAATTGAAAACAAAACTAAAGGGCGGACAAATAAATTTAGATGTCCATTATAACGACCATGATGGTGAAGTTGATACTAAACCAGATTCATTAATAATAATTTTGAATAAAAGTGATAGATATACAATCGGGTTGTATGAGCCATTTAGTAATAAAGACGTGAAAAAGAGTAGCAAAATGATTTCTCAAATCACACAAAACTTTTCTTTTAACAAAGCCACAGGCAAAAAAATTACCCTCGCAACTTCACCAAATGCACAATATCCAGGTAATGGTGGGGCGTTTGGTTTGGTAAATGGCGCAAGCAGTACAAAGGGTATTAACTCGGCAGAATGGCTTGGCTGGAACGGAAAAGACATGGAAGCTACCATTAACCTCGGCAAACCTACAACCTTTAGCAGCGTTGCGTTAGATGCACTAATGCAACAAGGAAGTTGGATTTATTTACCAGCATCTATCGAGGTTTTTACTTCTGCCAACGGTACAGATTTTACCCCAATCACCAATACCTCACTATCGGATATTGCCACACAAACCCAGCATCTACTCAAAGTTAGTTTTGCAAACCAAACAGCGCAATACATAAAAATTATTGCCCACAACACCACTAAAATTCCCAACGGCACACCCGGTGCCGGAAAGCCTGCTTGGATGTTTATTGATGAAATTATGGTTGACTAGTTTTTAAAATTAGCTAAGACGTTTTTGACGTAACCCCATGTTTAAAACGTTGGCACGACAATGTTATTATAAGATTGTAGGATCTCCACAATGAATGATAACTATCAAAATTTTACGATGAGTAAATAATAGTTACAGCATCTCCTCTGACATATTTTACTTCCTATTTTTTTTAACTTCTGCCATATTCTACTACATGGTATTCAAAACGTGTTGTGAATTACAATAAATATTTACAACAAATATTTAATACTATACCAATACCAAGTGTTTTGGTGCAAGTTGAAGTACCTTTAAAAGATATTGAAAAAGCCATACTTAAACCAACTACCTCAACAGCACCTACTTTTTAAATAAGTACTTTTTATTTTTGGAAAATGATATAAGCGAACTTTATCGCCTACATTTTCCTGCAGTATTAAAATTTATTTTAAACATAAGGAATATATTATACCGCAACTAACTGCAAACTAATATATTTACACCGCACAAAAACGCAAGAATATGTCTTTTCTAAAGAATATTGACCTAATTGATAGTTTTGAAAAAATACCAGTAAAAATATTTGCAACACCCAAGCTAGGTTCAGCATTTGCAGCACAGGAAATTGCCCATCTTATAAAAGAGAAACAAGCCAAAAAAGAAGATTGTGTACTTGGTTTAGCAACAGGATCCACACCCATAAGTTTATACGCCGAGTTGGTGCGTTTGCACAAAGAAGAAAGTTTGAGTTTTAAAAATGTTATCACCTTTAATTTAGATGAATATTATCCTTTGGAACGTGATGCCATACAGAGTTATTGGAGTTTTATGCACCGTCATTTGTTCAATCATGTAGATATAAATCCTGCCAATATTCATATACCAAATGGCGAATTAGCCAAAGAAGACATCAAAAAACATTGCCAAAAATACGAGCAACTCATTGATGCACTAGGTGGTATTGATTTACAAATTTTAGGCATTGGTAACAACGGCCATATTGGCTTTAACGAGCCAGGTAGTAGCATCTTTTCTAAAACAAGATTGGTAACACTTGAAAACTCGACAAGGATGGCTAATTCCCGAGATTTTCAAGGCATTTCGCAAGTGCCAAGGTTGGCAGTAACCATGGGCATCAGCACCATTTTAAAAGCTAAAAAAGTAGTGCTATTAGCATGGGGCAACAAAGCCCCAATAATAGCCAAAACTGTTGAAGGCAACGTTACTGAGCAAATCCCTGCAAGCATTTTACAGCAACACAACGACTGTATTTTTATTGTTGATGAAATTGCTGCCAACGATTTAACACGCATTAAATCGCCATGGCTTACTGGTGAATGTGAGTGGACGGACAAAATGATAAAACGTGCTGTTGTAAACATGGCATTAAAACTGCAAAAACCAGTCCTAAGCCTTACACCGCACGACTATAACGATAGTGGTTTAAGCGATTTATTGGTTGAAAAAAATGATGCTTACGAAATAAATTTACAGGTGTATTATATGCTGCGTGATAGCATTACAGGTTGGCCAGGGGGCAAGCCAAATGCCATTATCCCTGCACATCCAGAACGTAGTTCGCCACATCCAAAACGTTGCTTAATTTTTTCACCCCATCCCGATGATGATATTATAAGTATGGGTGGCACGTTTATGCGTTTGCATGATCAAGGACATGAAGTGCATGTTGGCTATCAAACTAGTGGCAACATTGCTGTAACCGATGAATTTGTAACTCGCTTTTTAGATTTTGCTGTAGGTTTTGAACACATGTTTGGCATTGATAACCATAAAAGCCAAGACATATTAACTGCTGCAAGAACTTATCTTGCCTCTAAAAATTTAAACGCTGTTGATAGCCCAGAAATAAGGGCCATAAAGGGTTTGATACGTGTTTGTGAGGCAAAAGCAACTTGCCGATATGTTGGTTTAACGGATGATAAAGCCCATTTTTTAAACCTGCCTTTTTACGAAACAGGTACCATAGAAAAGAAACCATTGGGCGAAGCTGACATTAAAATAACAATGGCTTTGCTACAGGAAATAAAACCGCATCAAATTTATTGTGCAGGCGATTTGGCTGACCCACATGGTACACACAAAGTATGTTTAGAAATTATTTTTGAAAGTTTGAAACGCCTTAAAGCTGCCAATGAACCATGGATAAAAAATTGTTGGGTTTGGTTGTACAAAGGCGCGTGGCAGGAGTGGGAAATTGATGAAATAGAAATGGCTATTGCAATGAGTCCAGACCAAGTAATGAAGAAACGTTTTGGTATTTTCATACACCAATCTCAAAAAGATATGGTACCTTTTCAAGGCACAGATACAAGGGAATTTTGGCAACGTGCAGAAGAACGCAATGCCAACACAGCCAACCTTTACGCTCAATTAGGACTTACAAAATATGCAGCCATTGAGGCCTTTGTAAGATGGCACTATTGAGTAAATTTTTGATTGCTGATGTGGGGTTTTAGATTGGGGTTTAGACACCTTGATTTAGAAGATTTTAAATCCAAAATACCAAATCAAAAATCTTAAATCCCGACTTCGCTTACCTTCATGCTTTAACCCAAACCAAGGCAGCTAGTATGAGCTTTTTAAGTGTATCTGGAATTTCAAAAAAAGATGATAAATGCTTTGAGTTAAGTAATATCAATTTTATACAAAACAAATCGCAAAAAATAGCTATTGCTGGCGAAACAGGTTGTGGCAAAACCACCCTATTAAAAATTATTGCAGGCTTGGTACAGCCCGATTTAGGTACTATTTTTTTTGAAGGTAACCGAGTAAAAGGACCATGGGAGGAGTTAGTGCCTGGGCATCCTAAGATCGCTTATTTATCCCAACAATTTGAGCTGCCAAATTTCCTATCCGTACATCAGGTTTTAATTTATGCCAACCCATTGTTAGATGCTGAAGCAGAGAATGATGAAGCTGCAAAAGCCTTGTATAAAATGTGTCATATTCAGCATTTGTTAAATCGTCGCACTGACGAATTATCTGGCGGCGAGAAGCAACGAGTGGCATTGGCAAGATTATTGGTTTCTGCACCAAAATTATTATTGTTAGATGAGCCATTTTCTAACTTAGATATGATACATAAAAACATCTTAAAATCAGTGATAAAAGATGTGGGTGAACAATTAAATATTACCTGCTTATTAGTTTCGCACGACCCATTGGATACACTGTGTTGGGCTGATGAAATCATTGTTATGCACCAAGGACAGATTGTACAGCAAGGCACGCCAGCATTCATTTACAAGCAACCCCTCAGTACTTATGTAGCAGGACTTTTTGGTAAATACAACGCACTAAGTTCAGCACTCAAAAAGGCACTATCATTACTAGAAAATAATTTTTACCGACCAGAAGATTTTGCAATATCACACAACGAAAATGAGGGTATAAAAGTAGAAGTTACTGATGTATTTTTTTACGGTAGTTTTTGGGAAATTGAGGTGCAGATTTTAGGAGAAATAATGACTATTAAAACTAATAAATTCGGCATACAGAAAGGTGATTTAATTCATATTATACCAAACTTGGGAAGTGTAAAAAATATCTTTTAAACGAATGACAACAATTAATCACTGGGCAGTTTTTTTATCAAATAATGTCAATACCCAATTGTTTATCCAGCAACTACTGCAAGGCAAAGCCAAGGAACCATTCGCTGATTTTAATGGCTTTAAAGGCTGCTTATTTTCTACTATTACCTTAAATGATTTTATAGAGGAGGAAGCAAAACATGAACACACAGAAGTTTTAAAAAACACTTCGAGAACATTAAAATCAATGTCAAGTGGTGAACGCAAAAAAGCATTGTTAGCCTATCTATTATTACAGCAACCAGACTTCATCATCCTTGATAATCCCTTCGACAACTTAGATATTAATTTGCAACAAATATTATTAGATGAACTAGCTACAATCAGCGCCCACATTGCTTTTGTACAGCTCATCAACCGTAGAAATGACCAACTGCCTTTTATTACAAACGCCGTAACTATTAATATTGATGGCGATATTATTAAAGATACAATACAGACAATTAGCCACAAATTTTCGGGTAATATTCCACAACCAATAAAGCAGTATGAAATAAACACAAATGAGTTAGTTGCGTTTAAAAACGTAACTGTAAAATATGAAGACCGAACCATAGTAAAGAATATTAACTGGACAATTAAGGCTGGTGAATTTTGGCAATTAGTGGGGCCAAATGGCTCGGGTAAAACCACCTTATTAACGCTAATAAATGGCGATAACCCAAAGGCGTATGGGCAAGATTTATTTCTGTTTGGAAAACGAAAAGGCAGTGGTGAAACAGTGTGGAACATTAAAGAAAACATTGGCTACTTAACCCCTGCTATGACGGATTTATTTTGCACAAGACATACTTTGGAGCAGATGATTATTTCTGGCTTTTTCGATTCGATTGGATTGTATAAAATGCCAACGGATAAACAGCAAAAATTGGCAAATCAATGGTTACAATTAATTGAAATGTTACCATTAAAAAATACTCCTTTTAGCAAATTATCCTTAGGGCAACAACGCATGGCACTTATAGTAAGAGCAATGGTAAAACATCCGCCACTGTTGATTTTGGACGAGCCAACATCGGGTCTAGACGACCATAATGTTGCTTTATTAAGTATTTTAATAAATAAAATTGCAGCAGAAAGCACCACCGCAATTTTATACGTTTCGCACCGGAATGAAAAAGATATCAGCCCACAATTTATTTATGAATTAGTACCTAATGAAGATGGCTCAACAGGTTTAGTAAGGTAGCTGTACCCGTTTTTGCGAGGCACAAAGCTATCTTATGCGAACCTTTAGGCTACTCGTGCCTCGCAGTAATAACTAAACGCTTCAGAAAAATCCTATTTTTTATTTGTACATTTTTACTTGTGGTAATATTTTTTGTTGCTACTAGCAACTTATTAACTAAAAAGAAACTACAAATTTGTGGAGCTTGTTATTTTATCTCATCAGTTGTTTTTTGTTTAGTCTATTTCTTGCTGGTACTTCTATATATCGGTATGTAAGAAACGAAATTCCCACAGTTAAAATAAGAAATGCAATACAAATTAGCCAACCTGTTAGCATGTCTAGTTGTGCAGGCGGTCCGGTAAGTGGTTTGGTAGGATCTACTGGGTTTAGATATGACGCAATATTTCCAATTGTAAATAATAAAGGTTGGTGCACTAAATAAATAGAAAACGACCAGTCACCTAATCTTTGAAAAAACTTGTTTGCAAAAAATTTATCTATGCCAACACTGCCATACGCACCACAAAGTAATATGAAAGGAAAGGGAATAATTGTTATAAAATCTGGAAGGTTAAAATGCATTGATATAAAAGACACTAGTGTTAAGCCAATTAATACATAGCCGTTTGCAAAAAATTGTAATGCCCATTTGGCACTATAGGCTTCATACACCATCATACCAAGAATAAAACCACATAAACACCTAATATACCCATACTGATAAGCCACATTAATAGACAGTTGGCTGGGATTTACCTTTACAAAAGATATTTCTTTGGGTACTGTTACAATTGGTACAATTAAATATGTAATAGCTAAATAGCCTATAAAACACAATATGGCAATAATGGCTTTTCTACGTGAATGCATGTTACTAATTGGTGCTACTAAAAATGGAAACAGCATATAAGCCCACCACTCAACACTTATTGACCAGGAAGCATGATTCCAACTAAACCAATTATGAAAGTTCATTGAATGCAAAAGCAACGCATTAGTAAAAATGGAAAATGGCGTATTCTCAATTTGTAAAATAACATTTTTAGGTATCCCCATTTTTTCTGAAATGAAAAACAAAACAATACAATAGCAAAGCGTAAAAAAGTGTAATGGGTAAACTCTTGCAAAACGTGCAACAGTAAATTTTTTAAATGATGCCTTATTTACACTTGAGGCAAATAGATTACCATACACATAAAATAGAATAAACCCACTTAAAATAAAAAAGAAATCAACCATTAAGTACATTCTACTCAGCAACATAGATTGGCTTTGTTTAACAAGCATACCGCCTCCATTTCCTATCATTAAATCAACATGAAAAATTACGGTAAGCAATGCAGCAATGCCACGCATTGGGGTAAGATTGTTTAAGTACTTAGTAGCAGTCATTTTTTTTTATTATTTAATGGTTTGGAAAATATTTTCAACAATAAGTCCTATCACGCTGCCCTTTGCGTTACTGTTACGCTTTCAAAAATTCGTATTCGTACACTTTGGGTTCAATTTTGCCTGCAAGCAGTTTTAATTGTTCTCTTAGGTTACCAATTAAGTTCATATAGGTATCGTTTAAACTTTTGTTATTCATTTTACCTGCTTCGTTTCTACCTTGAAAATGTTCTCTAATATCGTAAAGTGATGCATTTACATTGCAGTTTGGTTGTTGGTGGTAGTATTGCCAAAGTTTACGACCTGCATCAAAAACGGCTGTTGCTTCAATAGAAAATATCAATGCTTTATTTTTCCCGTATGGCACTTCTGGTTCAAACAGCATATTTATAGTAAGAAATGATTTTGTAGGAGGTTTGGGTTTCCCTTTTATAAAATCAGTCATAAAATTGCTTTCAAATTTCTCTCTTGCATTTACTTCGTATTCGGTGAATGGTATCCAATGGTTGGTGCCAAATTCAGATCTAATATTTGTGTTAAACAATGTAAACGCAAAACAATCATTTTGAAATTCTATGTCTTTTTCCCACCCACTGTTTGGATATAAAAATTGGTCTCGGTCGTTTAACCACGTAGGTTCGATACAGTGGCGAACTGCATAATAAATGCCAACTTCTAATATGTTAGCATTTGTTACCCAGCTACCTCTTGGATGTGGCAGTTGGTTTTTGTCATTAATTATAAAAACCAAATTTGTATTCTGAAAATCATTTCCTTTTGCTGAGATAAAGCCAATATTCGATTTGTTAGGTTTATTTCGAGTGGATATTAACCAATCATTAATTGATTTCTTTTTTTCATCAATCCAAAATGTTTTGGTAGAAATTAGTTCACTCTTTTCATTATATACATCGGCTTCAATTGTTTTAAAAATTTCATTTACGTTAGTACCCCAAATAAAAAATCCAATTGGAAATTTCCCTTTAACATTATCAAAAGTACTGGCAGGCATAATAAAAAGGCTTTTAAGTTTAGCCTTAAATAAACTTCTAAACTCTTCAAAGTTTGGAGCTTGCAATGTTTTTAATTTTGAAAATTGGGCAATCGTAGCACCAGATATTTCACAATAAATTCTTGTTAAAAATTGAACGTATAATTCTCGACTTGCAATACCAATTTTAGATGTATATCTTTTATACATTTCTGTTAATATAGCTACATCTTTTTTATTTTCCTTATGACCTGTAATTGTTGCAGTACTTGCTGCCTCAGCATAAGGCGGATTAATATAAACAACTAATTTTTTTCGCTTTTCAGGATTGTTAATAATGTCTTGTAATGGTGTGGGTAGTTTGCTAAAATCATCATTTAAAAAATCGAATTGAAAAACATGATCGTCTAATAAATTAGCCCCATTGCCACTTATTGAATTTTTATTCATCGTGTCAATACGTTCGTGCATCACATCTACATCCTGATTGTCTAAAGTTGATGCCCAAATATTGTATTTATTAGTAAGCCCAGTAAGCAAATTCCCTGTACCTGCTGCACAATCCCACACATAATATTCATCTTGCCAGTCTTCACCCAGCACATCTGTTAAATACTTTTGCGACAGCTCAACCCAAATTTGTGGGGTGAAAAAACTGCCTTTGCGTTCTCTTACATCTTGTGGCACAAGCAAGTCTCTACGTTGTACAATATAATCCCAATAGTCTTCTTTTGGTGGTCGGTCGTATTTATTCCAAAATTGTGTGTGCGCCACTTGCTTGTCGTTAAATTTGGTATAAGTAATGTCAAACATTCCCATATCATTTAACTTCCTTCCCAACTCGTAAATATCTTTTTTAAGAAGTACAAATAATTTTTCTTTAAGTGATTCATTATCTCGTGAAAGCAAATCGGCCAAATAAAAATCGGCATCAATCAATCCCTTTTGTTTAGCAATTTCCCAATTCATGATAATGCTTGGCTTCACCAACCCTAACCACTTATTGTAAATGATAATAAAATTGTTTTTGTCAATCTTGGTTTTGGTCAATCCAAATTTTCCTACAACAAAGTTCTTTTTTACAAATTTTTGTAGCTCTCTATCATCGTTTATAAAGTTAAATAGTAAGGCTTTGTTGTCAATATCTGTTTTAATTTTCTCGTAAATGCGTTTAAATTCTTTTGTTTCGTGGTTTGATGGGGTTACGTTCCAATTAAAATCGTTAATGTAAAAAACTTCGTGAATATCGTTGTACGGTACAAAAGCTATCTTTTCTCCATCAAATGCCCCAAGCATTGCAGGTGGTAAAAACTTATCAAAAGTGCGTGCCTTGCCAATGGTTAATATCAATTGAACAATAGATTTATAAATATCCGATGACCCTTTTTTTGCCTCTGCCCATAGTAATGATTCTTGTTCAAACAATCCCTTTTGGCTTTGGTGCATACATACACTAAAGTCTACATTGCCAATTATTTTTGAGCAATCGTACATGAAAAAATAGTCGTGTGCTACTTTGTTTTTAAGTTCTTCTTCTCTTATGTTTTGATATTTCATTGGGCAGTTAAACAAGTTAGTTTTCTGTTGCAATATAATTCCTACAATTGATAAATGATAACGCTAAGCAAAACAATCAATAAAAAAACATGATATAAAAATAGCTTTTTATAAAATAGATTTTCCCCTATTTTTGCTGCCCAATCAAAACGGAGGGTGTAGCTCAGTAGGTTAGAGCGACAGTTTGTGGTTCTGTAGGTCGTGGGTTCGAGACCCATCATTCTCCCTTACAAATTTTAAACCTTGAGAGTCTTAAACTTTCAAGGTTTTTTTTTAAAGCATTTCAATCATGACTCTAGGCTTATTCCTTATCCCAATTATTTCAGCATTTATAGGCTGGTTCACCAACTGGATAGCTATTAAAATGCTATTTCACCCAAGAGTACCCAAGAAAATATTGGGCATTACTTTTCAAGGTATTTTTCCCAAAAACCAAAAGCAATTTGCCGCCAAACTAGGCAAGTTGGTAGGCGAAGAATTATTATCGTTTAAAGACATTTCTAGCAAGATAACAAACCCAGACAATGTAGATAAATTAATGCCATTTGTGGAAGAGCACATTGACCATTTTTTACGGGTAAAATTGGCTGAAAAAATGCCTGTTATCAGTATGTTTATTGGGGATAAAACCATTGGCGAACTAAAATTGGTTTTTATGGAAGAATTGCAAACCCTCTTCCCTACTTTAATGCAAAACTATATGACCAACTTGCAGCAAGACCTGGATCTTGAGCAAATAGTAACCCAAAAAGTAACCGCTTTCTCTTCCGATAAATTAGAAGATATTCTTAACAGTATCATGAGCAAAGAATTTCGTTTTGTAGAAATTATTGGTGCTGTATTGGGCTTTATTATTGGTTTATTGCAAGTCCTTATCACGTTACTTCACTTCTAATTCACCGATAAAATATAGCTACTTAGCCTGGTTATCCAAACTTTATCCATTCAAATTTGTCTTTATGCCGTTTGTATATAGGCACTCATTTAGTAGCATTTACTGGCACAACTTTGCCAAATATTATAACATATTTTATGAAGAAATTTTTAATAGCAAGTCTTTTTTTAGTAAGTACAATTGTTGCTTATCCCCAGTTTCCTGGAGGTGGTAACAGAGCTGGTGCTGCTGGAAAAGTTGGCGGACAAAATGCGAATATTGGTCATTTTTACGGTAAAATAGTTGACACTAAAACTAACAAAGGCGTTCCAGGGGCGTCAATACAGTTGAGCGGTAATAAGTTTGATACCATTACCAAACAAATGAAACAAGCAGTTTTAAAAACTGCTATCACCGAAGCAAATGGCGATTTTAGCATAGAAGGCTTATCAATTTTTGGTAATTTTAAAATGAAATTATCAGCCGTTGGTTATAAAGTAGCAGAAAATACGGTGAGTTTTGGTATTAAATTTCCTACTGCTGGTTCACAGCCAGATTTTGCTGCTATTGCCGCAGCTTCCGACAAGGATTTAGGTAACATTAAGCTAGAACAAGATGCTACACAATTAGAAAGTGTAACTGTAATTTCTACTGCGAAACCATTGTTTGAATTAGGTATTGATAGAAAAGTATTTAACGTAGATAAAAACTTGGTAAGCACGGGCCAAACTGCTACCGAGATTATGAAAAGCATACCATCTTTAAGTGTAGATATTGATGGTGCTGTAACGTTACGCAATGCCTCGCCAACAATTTTTGTTGACGGCAGGCCTACCACTTTAACGCTTGATCAAATTCCTGCTGATTTAATAGATAAAGTAGAAATAATTACCAACCCATCAGCAAAATTTGATGCCAGTGGTGGTGGTGCAGGTATTTTAAACATCGTTTTAAAAAAGAATAAAAAAGTAGGTTACAATGGTGGCATCCGTGCTGGTATTGATAGCCGTGGAAAATTTAACGGTGGTGGCGATTTGAACCTTCGTCAAAGCAAAGTCAACTTCTTTTTAAGTGGCATTTACAACCAACGGAAGTCAATAGCAACAAACATTACAGATAGAAATGACTTTGGTACTAAAACCGATAATATTCACCAAGACCAAACCAGTATTAACGATGGTTATTTTGCTTTTATACGTGGCGGTTTAGATTTTTTTGTTGATAATAGAAACACTATTAGCGTAGCGGCTAATTATAACAAAGGTCGCTTTGAAAGCACGACCGATCAACAAGTTGACTCTACAATAAGTGGCACATACAAGTCGTACAATTTAATAAATAGCATTAGTGCATTTGTATTTAAAAACTTTGGTTCATCGCTTAGTTTTAAACATAATTTTGAGAAGAACGGCCATAATATTAGTGCCGATGTAAACTACAATTACAGCACCAACGACAATACATCGCTCATTACCACACAAAACTATTACGCCAATACAAAAAACCCTACTAAAAGCCCTATTAAGCAACAAAGCTTGGGTAATGGTGATAATAAATTTTTAACCCTACAAACCGATTATGAAAATCCTTTGAACGAGAACACGAAATTGGAATTGGGTGCAAGGGCTGCCATAAGAGATTACAGCAATTTTAATGGTCAATATTTTTATAATAACACTAGTGGCAACTATGATTATAACGCCCTTCTCAGTTCAAACTACAAGTATAAAGATGCTGTGTATGCAGCCTACGGTAATATTAGTTGGAAGGCAAAAAAGATAAGCTACCAATTGGGCTTACGTGCAGAAAGCTCTAGTTACAACGGCAATATCATTAACCAAACCACCACCAAAGATTCATCGTTTAAGGTTAATTTCCCAATAAGCTTTTTCCCAAGTGCGTTTGTTACGTATAAATTAAACGACAAGCAAGATTTGCAGTTAAACTATTCTCGTCGCATTAACCGTCCTAACTTCTTCCAGTTAATCCCGTTTATCGACTATACAGATCCATTAAATTTAAGCAATGGTAACGCCAATTTAAAGCCAGAGTTTACCAATTCTTTCGAGGTTTCGTATAATAATGCTTATAAAAAAGGGGCTAACTTATTGGTAACTGCTTATTTTAAACAAACCGACGATTTGATTACACGGTTTCAATACAAGGATAAAAACCCTGCACCACAGCTTACAAATGCTGATAGCGTAGTTTTTAACACCTACATTAATGCCAATAACAGCATGGCTTATGGCTTAGAAGTAACTAATAAAATACCTGTTACTAAAATTTGGGATTTAACGCTAAACGTGAACATTTACAACTCAAAAATAAATAGCACCAATGTAAGCAATGGCACTAGCAACGAACGTGTGAGTTGGTTTGGTAAAATGAACAATAGCTTTAAATTCAAGAAGGGTTTTTCAGTGCAATTTAGTGGAGATTATAGAGCCAAAAGCGTATTGGCACAAGGTGGTGGCGGTGGTGGACGTGGTGGCGGAGGTGGTGGTGGCGGCTTCTATATGGGTGGCGGTGCTAGCTCTACTGCACAAGGCTACAACTTCCCACGTTATAGCTTTGACTTGGCATTGCGTAAAGATTGGACTTGGAAAAATGGACAAAGTGGCTCATTAACCCTTAGTATGGATGATATTTTCCGTACACAAGTTTCTAAAACCTATTCTGAAAGCATTTACTTTAACCAAGTAAGCGAACGGAGAAGAGACCCACAAGTGTTGCGTATTAATTTCAGCTACCGTTTTGGTAAGTTTGATGCTACTTTGTTTAAACGTAAAAACACTAAAGCCGACCAAGGTGGTGGTACGGAAATGATACAACAAGGCAACTAGGGAAGTATGATAGAATGATTTGATTGATTCAATGATAAAGCAAAAGCCGCTCAAGTAATTGGGCCGCTTTTGTATTTGTTTATAACGCCACATGCTGAAATAGGTTTTTTGCCAGAAATTATAAAGAATGAACTTCATCTTATATAGAATGGCTCTGAAGCAGTACTATTTGAAGTTTATTTCTATTAAGAATATTTTATGCCTTGTAGGAATTAAGATTTTTGTTGGTGAAAGCAATACCAAAAGATACAAAAAATTAAAAGAGTGAATAAAATAATACGTGTATGGAGAAAACTATTAATTGCAATAATCATTACAACTATTCTTTTCTTTTTGCTATCTCATGACATCATATTATTATTAAATGCTTTAATTATTTATCACTTTTCGACACTGTTGGGATACCAAAACTTACCAAAACTCATTCTCTAGAAAATATTAGTAAAAGCAACACTACCCAACGCTAAAAGTACCCACTAGAATTTGCAGACCTCAAGGGCTATCTTCGCAAAAAAATAAATAATGAAGACTATTCTTGCCATTATCGCTCTTTTTTTAACATCGCCATCTATGATGGCTCAAACAGTTGATGCTGTGTACTTAAACGCAAATATTACCAAACTAAAAAATGCGAAAGCCTATACTTTGCAAGTAGCAAACCTAATGCCTGCGGAAAAGTATGACTACAAACCCAGTAACGAGGAAATGGCATTTGGTAAGCAACTGCTACATATTTCTGAAAATTTATGCTGGCTAAGTTCATCTTATCTTACCAGTAATAAAAATCCTATCACAGAAGCTGATGCCAAGCTAACTTCCAAACAAGATATTATAACTGCTACTACAAAAGCATACGACTTTGCCATTACTACACTACAAAACTTTGACACAAAAACATTAACAGATACCGTTAAGTTTTTTGCTGGCTCAATGAATAAACTACAAATTATTAACCTTATTCAAGACCATCAAACCCACCATAGAGCCCAATTATTAGTTTATTTAAGATTGAATGGTATAAAGCCACCGAGTTATGTTGGCTGGTAAATAAATATGCAAAGTCTATTCTGCATGTGTTGTTTTCAACTACTTTTTGGTAAATGAAACAAAGCGGCAAACATGGTATCGGCTTTTTTGGTATAGCCAATTAATAGCTCTTGCTTCACCAATTCTAACAACGGGTTTTGCTGCTGTATAAAGCCAACCATTGCTTCGTTTTCTTGCTTAAAAACTGAGCAGGTAATGTACAAGAAATAGCCATTTTCTGCTAAGTGTAGTAATGTATTGGCAACAATCTGTTGTTGAAGATTGGTGTATTTTTCAATATCCTTTTGCTTAAAAAACGACAATTGTTCTGGTGTTCTGCCCCAAGTACCACTACCAGTGCAAGGTGCATCGCAGATGATAAGTTGATAGTTGGTAGTTGGTAGTTGATAGTTAGAATTTGAAACGTCTGCCACAAAGGATTCATAACTAGTAATACCTGCTTTAGCGAATCTAGCTTGCAGATTTTGAATAATGGAAGCACGAACATCGCTTACGGTTAATTGAATATTACCTAACATATCTTTTACCAAAATAGATTTACCACCACTTGCAGCACAGCAATCCCATACTGAAAAAGTTGATGGTTGATAGTTGATAGTTGATAGCAGGAACGATAAAAATTCAGCGATAAGTTGCGATGAATAATCTTGTACTACCACTTCCGTATCAACTTCTAAAACTGCATCAATTTTAGAGTTATTGAGCAAAGCCAAACAAGTATTTGTAACTTGAATAAAAGCAATATTTGCTGCGGCTAACTTTTTAATTACCGTATCTTTTTTATTTGGCCGTATCCTTAAAAATAAATCTGGCTGTGTGGTGTGAGAAGCCGCAAACACAGCGGCGTCAATGCCTTCGCTTAACTCATTTACCGAAGGAAAAATATGTTCGGGCTTAAAATTTTGGAAAATAGTTTGCACAAAAGCGCATCTGTTTAACAATAAGGGCTGCCAGTTAGTAATCCAATTACTATCGAATAAAATAGCAATATCGTCAATACTATCATTACAAATAAACAGTGCTGCTTTTACCTTTTCATCAAGTAATAAACCCCTAAAGGCATTGGCACAGCGGTAATACACAAAGCAAAAATGGGCAATTTGTTTTCTATCTTTCGATCCATATTTTTTATTGGCAGCAAAGTATTTTTTTAAGTAAATGCTTAGTGGCAATCTACCATCATAGTTGGTAATTAAATCTATTGCTACCAATAAATGTTGTTGTGCGTACTTCATGTTGGGGCAAAAATAAAGCCGTTGCGGTTAGCTAACGGCTTGTAAAATATTGAGAAGTTAGTATTATAATTCCAACAATGTTTTCACTGGGTCTTTACCAATTAACAACAACTCGGGTTTTTCTAATAATTCTTTAACCCTTACTAAAAAACTTACACTTTCTCTACCATCAATAACCCGATGGTCGTAGCTAAGGGCTAAGTACATCATTGGTTTTACTTCAATCTTACCATCAATTACCATTGCCCTATCTTGAATTTTATGCATACCCAAAATAGCACTTTGTGGAATATTGATAATTGGTGTACTCATTAAGCTACCAAAAACACCGCCATTGGTAATGGTAAATGTGCCACCTTGCAAATCTTCTGCGGTTAATTTGCTA
>JAYVNQ010000245.1:0-3332 GCA_043758365.1 Chitinophagales bacterium | reverse complement strand
ATGTTGCCTTGACCTACAACAACGATTTTAAAGAAAATATTTATAGCTACGTAAATAATATTAACACCATAGAAGGCGGTACACACGTTACAGGTTTTCGTAGGGCTTTAACCAGAGTATTTAAAAGCTATGGCGATAAAGAAGGGTTATTTGAAAGAGCCAAAGTAGAAATAGAAGGAGATGATTTTAGAGAAGGTTTAAGTGCCATTATTTCGGTAAAAGTACCAGAGCCACAATTTGAAGGACAAACCAAAACCAAGCTTGGTAACAGCGAGGTTAGTGGTGTGGTAGATAGCACTGTGAGCCGTGTACTACAAGCCTTTTTAGAAGAGAATCCACGTGAAGCCAAGAATATCATTAGTAAAGTAGTATTGGCAGCACAAGCGAGAATGGCGGCTAAAAAAGCCCGTGATTTGGTACAACGTAAAACGGTACTTAGCGGTGGTGGTTTACCTGGTAAATTAGCAGATTGTAGTGAGCGTAACCCTGAAAGATGTGAGTTGTATTTAGTAGAGGGTGATTCGGCTGGTGGTACTGCCAAACAAGGTAGAGATAGAAGTTATCAAGCAATTTTACCATTGCGTGGTAAGATTTTGAACGTAGAAAAAGCAATGGAACACAAGATTTATGAAAGTGAGGAAATTAGAAACATCTTCACTGCAATGGGCGTAACCATTGGTACACCAGAAGATCCTAAAGCGTTGAACGTAAGCAAACTGCGGTATCACAAACTCATCATTATGACCGATGCTGATGTGGATGGTAGTCACATTGCAACTTTGATATTAACATTTATATTCAGATATATGAAGGCTTTGGTAGAACAAGGTCACGTATATGTTGCACAACCACCTTTGTATTTACTTAAAAAAGGTAAGGAACAAGAGTATGCCTACAGCGAAGAACAACGTAAAGCGATAACAGAAAAGTTGGGTCATGGTAATGAGAATGCGGTTGGCATTCAACGGTACAAGGGTTTGGGTGAAATGAATGCAAGCCAACTTTGGGAAACTACAATGGATCCATCTCGTAGAACATTAAAACGTGTAACTATTGAAAGTGCTGCTGAGGCTGACCGTGTATTTAGCATGCTTATGGGTGATGAAGTGGCACCTCGTCGGCATTTTATTGAAACACATGCCAAGTACGCAAAAATTGATGTATAATTACTGACATAAAATTGTGGATTAGTTTTTTTACAATTTTGTATCATAATCTGAAATAAACTTGTAGTTTGTGCTACTAACATATTCACTAACCAATGCTTCTATCTAACGGAGGCATAAAATTGAAACAAAAATGGACACATCTAAAATGCTTAAAGCATATTGCTTGAAAACAAAAGAAAAGAATGTACCAATGCAAGATGCTGTTGTTACCAAAACTGCTAAAGGCGGTTATATGGCAGGCGGTCACGATGGTAAAGGCAACAAAATGGCCGCTATATTAAGCGAAGCCAAAGCATTGCAAGCAATTGCTGATGGTGTTGCTAAAAAAGGATATTAATCACAATATATTTTATTGTAAAAGCTACCTTAATTTAGGTAGCTTTTTTTGTTTGCATAATCTAAAAATAGAGTTAGATTTGAGCATGAAAAAATTGCTTGCCACTTGTAGCTTTTTGCTACCTATATTACTGTTTGCACAATTGCAAACAACGCTTACACCAGACGCCATTTACGGCGAATTATTTAAAGACGTACAACTTCAACGCATCTTTACAGATGGTAAAACTTTTGTTGATTGTGTGCCTAAACGCAACCCTAAAGACATTGTGGCTGACTATTTAAAACTAAAAAATAATCAGTTAGTTAAGTTCTCATTAGAAAGCTTTGTAAAAGCCAATTTCGAGTTGCCAGTTAATCCAACTAACAATTACCAATCTACTGCCAATGAAGATGTAGCTGCACATATTAAAACCTTATGGCAAGTACTGAAACGCAATCCTGATAAGGCTTTAGATGGTAGTTCGTTATTACCATTACCCAATGCTTATATAGTGCCAGGTGGCAGATTTAGAGAAATTTATTATTGGGATAGTTACTTTACCATGCTTGGTTTACAGGAAAGTAATGAGTATGAAATGATTGAAAATATGATTAATAATTTTTCATTTTTAATCAGTACTTATGGTCATATTCCTAATGGCAATCGCAGTTATTATTTAAGCCGTTCACAACCGCCTTTTTTCTCATTAATGATAAATTTATTGGCTGAGAAAAAAGGAAATGAAGTGTACAAAACCTACTTATCATCGTTGCAAAAAGAATACGATTATTGGATGGATAAAACAGCAAAAACTAAACACGCTGTAACCATGCCAGATGGTAGCATTTTAAACCGCTATTACGATGCAGATAATGCACCAAGACAAGAAAGCTATAAAGAAGATTTTGAAGTAGCTACAACAGAAGCCAACAATGTTCAAGAAGGGAATTTTAAAAGAATATTTGAACAAAAAAGTAGAGACTTACGTAGCGGTGCAGAAAGCGGCTGGGATTTTAGTAGCCGTTGGTTTTCAGATGGCAAAACCATCAAAACCATACAAACTACCAACCTAATACCAGTGGATTTGAATGGCTTATTATACCATTTAGAACAAACATTAGCAAAGGCTTATACTGTATTTGGCAATGCACAACAAGCCAATCATTTTACCCAAATTGCTGCAAAAAGAAAAAGAGCTATCAATAAATATTGTTTTAACACTAAAGCCAACTGGTATTTTGACTATAATATTATAGCCAAACAACAAAGTAAAATAATGACTGCCGCTGGTATTAGTCCTCTGTTCTTCAATATTGCAGCTAAAGAAAATGCAGTTGCCATTGCCAAAACCTTGCAAAATAATTTTCTAAAAGCAGGTGGTATTATTACAACGTTAACCACTACTGGTCAGCAATGGGATGCTCCAAATGGCTGGGCACCTTTGCAATGGATAACCGTGAAAGGTTTAGAAAATTACAAACAAAAGGCACTTGCCAAAGACATTGGGCAACGCTGGATGGCACTCAATATAAAAGTGTATAAAGAAACGGGCAAGCTGATGGAAAAATACAATGTAGTTGACATTAATTTACCAGCAGGTGGTGGTGAATATGCTGGACAAGATGGCTTTGGCTGGACAAACGGTGTATTGTTGAAAATGATGACTTTGTATAAAAGTGAGTATTGAAGAATTAAGATAATTATAATTTATATATATGAAAAAAGCAATCCTCATTTCTATACTCATCTGTTGTGCATGCAGTGTATTTTGCCAAGCCAAAGATGACACTACAGCTATTAAACAAATACTAGAAAAAGAATCTGCCACGTGGCGTAGTGGCGAT
>JAYVNQ010000244.1:0-10331 GCA_043758365.1 Chitinophagales bacterium | reverse complement strand
TTTGCAATATTGAACTTGTAAATACTGCGAATAAAATTTACGGTACAACTTTTGAATTTATTGGCTGTTGGCGAATTTGAAACTACAAAAAAAAATCTTATAAATCAGTAATTTTCAAAAAACTAAATTCCAAACAACTTCATAGTATTGTTTCCCGCTTTATATTCAATATTAGATTTTATTAGAAAAATGGTTACTGCTAAATATTAATTAACTCAAACAGCTTCTTAACTAATTCTTTTCATTAAATCAGTCCATAATTATATCATGAACCATATAGCAATTTTTATAGCCACTAAAGATGTAGAACTCAAGGAAATACTAATTGCAGAATTATTAGAAATAGGCTTTGATGGCTTTGAAGAAACTGATAATGGTTTGCAAGCTGTTACGTCAGAAGACACATTTGATGGCAAGATTTTACAAACTATAATCGATAAGTATCAAGTGACCTTTACTACATCAATTATTGTAGAACAAAACTGGAACGAGGTTTGGGAAAGCAATTTTGAGCCAATGCAAGTAGATGATTTTGTTGGTGTAAGAGCAAATTTCCATCAGCCAATCCAAGGTGTTGCTCATGAAATTATCATTACTCCAAAAATGAGTTTTGGTACGGGGCATCATGCCACAACTTATATGATGATGCAGTTGATGCAGTACATAGACTTCAAAAATAAGACCGTTTTTGACTTTGGTACTGGCACAGGCATTTTGGTAATTTTAGCCGAAAAGTTAGGCAGCCACAGTATTTTAGCCATTGATTATGATGATTGGTGCATAGAAAATGCCATCGAAAATATTACTGCGAATAATTGCAGTTTTATAACCGTAACAAAAGCTGATACCGCTAAACTTGAACAGAAATTTGATATTGTAATTGCGAACATTAATAAAAATATCATCCTTGATAATATGGTTTACTTAGCAGAAGACTTAGCCTCAAATGGACAAATTTTGTTGAGCGGCCTATTGCAAGAAGATGAAGTAGATATTTTAGAAGAATCACAAAAATATGGTTGGCAACATCATAAAACGGTAACAAGAGGTATGTGGATTGCATTATATTTCAGCACTTAAATCCAAATTTTTGTGTTAAGAAATTATGAATTCTAACAAGCAGCCCATATATTTGTGAATACACTTTAATCACTTTTGCATGAAGGAAATTCTTTTCATAGTGTTGGCGTACTTGATTGGTTCTGTACCAACTTCGGTTTGGGTAAGCAGATATTTTTTTGATATTGACATTAGAGATTATGGCAGCGGAAATGCTGGAGCCACAAATACTTACAGGGTTTTAGGTAAGCAATGGGGTACTTTTGTAATGATTGTTGATATGCTAAAAGGCGTCATTGCTACATCTCTTTACATTTTTTTACCAACATATTTAGGTAACATTAACGAGCTTGATCGCACCAATTTAATGATTGGCTTAGGATTGTCCTCTGTTATTGGTCACATATTCCCTATTTGGGCAGATTTTAAAGGTGGTAAAGGCGTTGCAACTTTATTTGGTATGGCCGTTGCAATTCAACCATTGGTTGCATTGTGCTGTGTAGGGGTATTTTTATTAGTGCTTTATTTAACGCGTTTTGTGTCGCTCAGTTCTATCTTGGCAGGTGTTGCATTTATGATATTTATACTGTTTATTTTCAACGAAAAAGAAACCCTTTATCGCATCTTTGCCGTGCTAGTCGCATTGATGATTGTATTAACGCACCAAAAAAATATTAGTCGTATTTTTAAAGGCACTGAAAGTAAAGTTCCGATTTTAAAATATCGAGATAAAAGAAAAAATAAACAATCGTAGTAATTAAACGAGGCTGTCTCCTAAGTACGAGACAGCCTCGTTTGTTTCGGAAAGATGATGGCTTGTTGTGGTTATTTAAGTGATTTTACAGCCTTAGTTTTATTTATGATACTTCCTCTTTTTGTTCCTGTACTTACATTATAATTTACAATAAATATACCAATATTTATTAATCTATTTTTTACTCTAAAACTCCCAAATTTCTGTTTTCTTATTCTCAATCATCTTCGGCATGATTTTTACATCTTTCACAATAAATTATTTTTATGATAAAGAAATATTACCTCCTGGCAGCCATCTCAGTAATTACAGCCTTTTCTGGTTGTACAACAAATTCTATTACTGGTAGAAACCAATTAAGTTTAGTATCAGATGTAGATGTGTTAGCTGCTGCAAGTAACGAGTACAAAGATTTTTTAACTGCTAACAAAGTTATATTCCCAAGTAGTGGTAATGCAGATGCAACGGCTGTAAATAGAGTTGGTAATCGCATTGTAACTGCCATAAAAAAGTATTATGCAAGTGTTGGTAAAACCAGTGAACTAGACGGATACAATTGGGAAATTAATACAGTTAGCAGTAAAGAAGCCAACGCATGGTGTATGCCTGGTGGTAAAATTGTTGTATATACAGGTATTTTACCCTTAACACAAAATGATGCAGCTTTAGCCGTAGTTATTGGTCATGAAGTTACCCATGCTTTGGCAAAGCACGGCAACGAACGTATGAGCCAAAGTTTATTACAACAAGTTGGCGGTTTAGCTCTGTCAGTTGCATTATCTAACAAACCACAGCAAACCCAAGCACTATACAATAGTGCCTATGGTTTAGGTACACAATATGGTGTTATGCTACCCTTTGCAAGAAAAGATGAATACGAAGCGGATAAGTTTGGTTTGATGTTTACAGCATTGGCTGGTTACGACCCAAGAGAAGCTATAAGATTTTGGCAAAGGATGGAGGCAGCTAGTGCAAATAGCCCTAAACCGCCCGAATTTGCAAGTACCCACCCTACCGACGCAAATCGTATTGCACAATTACAAAGCATTATGACTGAAACAATTAAAAATTATTATAGACCATAATTGTTAAAACTTGCATTATTTAAAGTTAAAAGCAGCGTTTTTAAAAATAGCTGCTTTTTTATTACCTTTTACCGTTACTATTTTTTAACTTCGCATTCCGTTTATAGATTCACCTAAAATAAGTTCTTTAGGATGTCCAATCAAAGTTTGTTTGAGAAGTTAGAGTTAAAAGATGAGAAAACCCTATTAATACAAGGCATTCCATCTTCAATTGAAAAGCAGTTTGCAAAGTTGACCTATGCAAAAAATGTCACACCACTTTTAAAAAGTAAGAAACTTGAGTTCGCTTTGGTGTTCGCTGTTAATCAAACGCAGTTAAATAATGTATTGAAAGAGGTTTTTCCAGCCTTAAACTTTGCCAGCAAGTTATGGGTTGCCTATCCAAAACAAACCAGTAAAATTGTTAGCGACCTTAATAGAGATTGTAATTGGGCTTACTTGGCTCAAAATGCTTTTGAGAGTGGCGACATAATTGAAATTGACAATGTTTGGACTGCAATACGCTTTAAAAAATCTGAGGAATTGACTGCTAAGCTTAAAGCTATTGCAGATTCAAAACCACCAACACCAACCGTAGTACCAACTGTAGATTTTGGTAAAAAATTAATTGTGCCACCAGCGGAACTTGAAAAGGTATTCGCAAAGCATAAAAAAGCCAAAGAGTTTTTCACATCATTATCAGTTACTAATCAAAAAGAATATGTAAGTTGGATTGAAGGTGCTAAAAGGCAAGATACAAAGTTAAGACGTCTGGATTCTGTAGTTGAAAAACTAAATGCTGGAAAAAAATCACCATTAGAAAAATAAAAATCTTCCGAATTATTAAACGAGGCTGTCTCATTAGTACGAGGCAGCCTCGTTTGTTTTGTAGAGCTGATGGCGAGTTGCTATCATTTAAGCAACTCTACAGCCTTAGTTTTATTTATGATAATTCCTCTTTATTTTGACTTAATAAAAAATTATTGCCCTACTATAAATACCGCATTGCAAAGCAATAATTTTCCATTTTCCCAGAATAAACGAAAAATTGGGTCATCGCTTAGGTACACGACACTACCAGCACCCATATTCTGAACGCCGAACAGCACACCATCTTTCAATTTGGCTTTTACTTTTACACCACTAAAACCAGTGACGTAAGCATCTTTTTTTATAGTACCAACATTCCAACCATCTTTTAAAAATTGGTAAATATTATCATCCTGTTTTAGAATATAATAGTTGTTAGGATAGCCGTAAGCTAAGGGATGTGTGTTATCCAAATCAACTTTATAAATAGCACCAGGAATTTGGTCAGAGATACGGGCCCTATCATTATCAGAGTACTTTTTTATGGCTGCGTATTCATCTTTTTTCTCCTTGTCCTTGTCCTTATCATCACTTTTATCCTCCTTTAGTTTCAGCCCCCAATCGCCTGCTGCAAATTGAGCAACAGCATTATCAAGAGCAACTATTTTACCACCACTACGTACAAATTCTTTCAACTTATCAGCAACTGGCTTATCGTTTAAAGAACGGTAATTGCCGTCTGGAACAATTAGAACATTGTAATCTTTTAAACTTATTCTTGCAAGGTCTATGGCATTAAACAAAGAGATAGGATAATCCAATGATTGCTCAAAAAAGTTCCAGACTTCACCAGCCCCTATTGATGAAGTTTGTTCACCACTTAACATAGCAACTTTGGGTGCAGTTATAAAGCTAATATCTGGGCTACCAAAGTCTGCACCTTTATCCATAAACCCAGTTTCAACAACACTTACAGCGGTACTACTGCCTTTAATAGCATCTGTAATTTTAAGGTTTACATCGGCAACATTGCTTTTACTTAACACAATCAAAGTACCTCTGTTGTATATTTCTTTATTATAAGTAAATGGATTGGTTGCCATACGCACTTTTACCCCATTTTTTAATAAACTGGCCATCACTTTTGCACTAGCCATTGATGTATATTTTATTAAATAACCATACTTATTTGCAGGTACTACCATTGGCATCATTACTTCCATTGGCTTGGTGGTAACAGTTAAATTTTCTTTCACAGCATAAGCATCTACACCATAAGCATATGGGATCGCCCAAGCTGTAATATCGTAGGTATTTGAATCGGATAAATTACCTTTTGGTTCTAATAAAACCGTTGCCAACACCGACTTTGGTTGCAACATACTTACTGCTAAATGAAACTTTTTTAAGCTAGCATCGCCATCTTTTAAAGTAGCATAATTAAAGCCTTTGAAAGTAGAATTACTTAATGATCCATATTCAATACCATTTACTTTTAATAGTTTTTCAACAGCCGCTAATCTATCTTCATTGTCACTTGTAAGCACATAGGTTTTGTAAGTAAAATTTTTAGCATTACGGGCATCATCAAAAAAGCGTTTGTACTCATCAATTAGTTTTTGAGCATTTTTTGAAGCCGTTTCTATTGTTGATAAACCTGTTGTAAAATGATGTGTTGCTCTGTCTAATAAAGTCAAGGTATCACCATCGCCTTTTACCACTCCAAGTCCACCTCTTGCACCACCACCTTGCTCAAACGTCATACCAATTGAGCCATTGTAAATTGGGTAAGTATCCCCATAAGATGGGTAAAATAAATCGAACCGTTCTTTGGTAAAATATAACCAGCCATTAGCATCAAAATATTTAGCATGATTTTTACCAATAAGGGTCTGAAAGTCATGCTGCCATGGCGTTATCAGTTCATGGTAAGGTTCTGCAGCTGGTGCAAAATAGTAGGGTTGATTAATACCTTGTTCATGATAATCAACATGAATTTGTGGTAACCATTGGTTGTATTTCACTAAACGTTGTTGCGTTTCAACCTGTGTTTGCCAAGCCCAATCTCTATTTAAATCAAAGTTATAATGGTTGCTTCTTCCGCCAGGCCAAGGCTCTTGATGTTCACGAGTTTGAGGGTTGGCATTATAGTTTTTACCCACCATACTATTGAACCAGTTCACATATCTATCTCTACCATCGGGGTTAATACAAGGATCCATTATTACCACCGTATTTTTCAACCATTCTTTGGTTTGAGTATTAGATGGATCTACCAAAGCGTACAAAGTCATCATCGCCGCTTCGGAAGAAGATGTTTCATTGCCATGAACGTTATAGCTAAGCCAAATAATAGGCGGGGCGTCTTTACTGATTGGTGCTGCTTTATCTTTTGCCGTACCAGCTAACCGCAAATTGTTTAACCGAATGGCTTCTAGCTTCTGCATATTTTCTGGTGTAGCTATATACGCTATCATCAACTCACGGCCTTCATTTGTTTCACCATATTTTTCAGTTTTAACCATTGCAGGCATTGCAGCGGCCACACTTTTAAAATACTCAACCACCTTATGATGCCTAGTATATCGTGTACCTACTTTATAGCCTAAAAATTGGTCAGGGCTTTGTAATGTTTGTGCCGTTGTAGCGATTGATGCTAATAACATCAACCCAAAAAAAATTTGTCTCATAAACATTTTTGTGGTGAGTGGTGAATGTATGAAAAGAAAAAAAGCAGCCCAAATTATTAGGGCTGCTTTTGTATAAGTGGTACAAATTCTATTTTTTAATTTTCGCTTTCCTTTTGTTGTTGATTTTCCTGCTTCACTAAAATTTAGAAATTAATTGATAATCGTAAAAACACATGACGACCATTGTAACCGAATTGATTGCCATTAAATAAGAAACGACCACGATTGGTAAAGTCACGACCAGCTGTATAACCCCCAACGGTTTTATTAGTAGCAGAAGCTACGGGATTAGCATAAACAGTTGCATAATCATTACGTGGATCTAAAAATAATTTATCTGGATATACATCAAAAATGTTTGTGCTACCAACTGTAGCAGAGAAATTCTTACATATCTTATAATTAATAATTAAATCTGTGGTAATTTTCGCAGCAAAAGTTTGTTCAGCTTGTGGTGCAACATCATTCCAATAAGTACCATCAATTTTTGTGGCATTTGGATCTGATGCAGACAATGAAGTGATTTCACCAAAGCGAACTGCACGCACGGTAAAATTAAACTTACCAATCGCATAGTTTGCTGTAAAATTAATTTTATCCTTTGGCTGCCCAATTTCAATTCTACTACGTTGTTGTCTATCAAAAAGCGAAGCCGCTAAATCGTTAGCCGGGTTTTTTGTAGCATCCGTTAAACTAGGATTATTAGCTGGTGTTGTGATGACAGAATTAGTTTGTAAACTACCAATAACGGAATTGTTGTTAAAGTTTCCAGCAAGTGATATATTGCCCTTGCCCTTTCCTAATTTATAAGATTTAGTGATTACCACATCTACTCCTTTCGTTTCTGTGTTAATTGCATTTGTCCAAAACTGTAACCCACTTACTGAGGCGTCTACATTATAAGCAGGATTATTTAAAATGGCTGCCACTAACGAATTAGACCTTTGAAATTGCGTTGATAATACAATTCTATCTTTAATATCTATTAAATAACCATCAACAGTTACTGTAAAACCCCCTTTTAATTTAGCTACAAAACCCAGTGTATAGCCTGTTGAAGTTTCCGGTTTTAATTCGTTTATGCCAAAAGCATTACGTACAATAGCATTTTCATTATTCGCAGTTAATGCATTTTGAGGTAAGCCATTTACAAACTGTGTAGATGTGTTTTGAAAATAGCGTTGGTGTAAAGATGGTGCTCTAAAACCTGTACTAACACTACCTCTAATTGCAAAATTATTGGCAAATTCGTACCTGCTAGTAAACTTTAAACCAGTACCGTTATAGGTAGCTTTACTTTCTTTGTATGATTCATATCTTGCAGCAGCACCCAATAATAGTTTGCCTAATGTTAATTCTAAATCTGCATAACCCGCATTAATACTACGTTTAGCGTGTACTGCATCGGCAGGTTGAAGACCAGGAAAAACTTGTGCCCCAGGCACTGCAACACCAGTTACAGTAACTGACGAACCAGGCGTACCAGGGTAGCTAGGTGCACCAGGATATGCAGGAACTACAGCACTTACGGCAGTTCTTGAACCAGCGACGTAAGAATTTATTTCTCCCTCTTCTATTTTAAAAATCTCTGTACGATTTTCTCCTCCAAAACCAATATTTAAACCATTTTTACCATTAAAATTTACCTTTTTAGATACATCTAAATTTATGGTATTTTGATAAAAACGTAACTCGCCAGCATAAAAATTATTTGGTGAGGTGCCAGCAGCAAGTGAAGCATTACCACTATTGGCAACATTGTACAAAATGCTGTTCATACCACTTGTGTAGCTAAGGTCAACATTCCAATCTTTAAAATTACCATTGAAACCAAGTATCGAAGACGCATCGGTAATCCTAGTTCTAATTTCTGGCAAAAAGCCATCAAAATAAAGTGGTGTTCCGTCAGCTTTTACGGGCATTTGTGTAATGGCATTAGGGATACGTGCATTACCCGTTGAGGAACCAGTACGTTCAGATACACCAAGTGTTGCATAAAAGTTTATGGTTTTAGTGATTGGCGTTCCAGCATTAAAAAAAATACCCATATTTTCTACAGATGAATTACCAGCAACCATGTTATGCCTATCATAACCTCTAAGTGTAACTTGTGTTTTGTCTACGTCCATTAAAAACCTGCGATAATCAGCAGTTGCCACACCAGAAGGTGCTGTAGGAAATGCACCGCCATTACCATAATATAATAATGGTATATTATCTTCACCACTTCTATTTGTTTTATCTCGTCTTAAAATTTGCCCACTTACAACTAAAAAACCGCCCTTACTATTCTTAAAGCCACCAGAAAAATCTAGCTGAGTACTTGAACCATCTATAATACTTTTATCCCCTTTAAAGGATGGCATTGTAGTGATATTTTCACCAGTTGTTACCGATGCGGTAAAACCTTGAAATTTCTTTTTTAGCACTATGTTTATTACACCAGCAATAGCATCAGAGCCATACTGAGCAGCAGCACCATCACGCAATACTTCAATACGTTCTATGGCAGAAGCAGGAATTGCATTTAAATCTGTACCTACACTACCTCTACCCACACTACCATTAATATTTACCAATGCAGTTGTATGTCTTCTTTTCCCGTTTAATAAGACCAAAGTTTGGTCTGGCCCTAAGCTGCGTAAGCCTGCAGGATCTATATGATCCGTGCCATCTGTTACGGTTTGTCGTGCTGACTGAAAAGACGGTGCTGTATAAGTCAGCATCTGCGATACATCTAGCTGAGCAAAGTTCTTTGCTTCACTCATAGTAATAATATCTACAGGCACAGGTGTAGAAGTAACTGTTCTTGGTTGCCTGCTACGGCTACCTATTGTAACTTCACCTAGCGTTTGGTTGGCAACAAGTGTTACTGATTTAATAATAGTAGACGAAGGTGTTACTGTAATTTTTTCTCTAAAAAGTGAGTACCCAACATAAGAAATAGTAATTTCGTAAATTCCTGGTGCTAATGATAATGTATAACTACCAGTTGGATCGGTGATTGTACCTTTTTTATCACTCGCAGTTACCGAGGCACCTGCCAAAGGCAAACCATTGGCATCCTTAACAGTGCCAGATACTTTGCCTGTTTGCGAAAAGCCATTAAAAAAAGCAAATTGTAAAAATGAAAACATGCACAGTGCAATTGTTTTCTGAGATAAAAATTTTCTCATAATTAGAGTTTAGTTTTGAATTACTAATTTAAAAATAAAATTACGATAAGTAATGATTTATCATTTCGGTGAAAATAAAGAGATATTTTTCACTAAAAAATTTTATTTACTGTTCAAAAATACTTTAAACAGTTTTATCAATTTTGAGTAAAATAACAAACAAAAAAATCATAATCAATTAAAACAATCATCTTAATATGCTTCACTTAAAAACTTTATCAATTACAATTGGCTTTATTAGTATAATATTTACTGGTAAGTCTCAATCAAACAACAAATTAGTTGGTGCAAATAAAGCCATTAACCCTTATCAGTACAGTATTGTAAAAACACAATGGTTTAATAAAGCCTCTGTAAGCTGTGCACATCCTTTGGCAGCAAAGGTTGGTGCCGAAGTGATGAAGCAAGGTGGAAATGCTTTTGACGCAGTTATTGCTACGCAATTAACGCTAGCGGTGGTTTATCCCGGTGCTGGTAATATTGGTGGTGGTGGTTTTTTGGTTGGGCATACCAAAGAAGGTAAAAATATTACCCTAGATTATAGAGAAACTGCTCCAAGCAAAGGCTCAAGAGATATGTATTTAAATAGTGCTGGCAAAGTCATTCCAAATCTATCAGTTTTAGGTCATTTGGCAAATGGTGTACCTGGCACAATTGCAGGATTATTTGCCACTTTGCAGTATGCGAAATTACCCATGAAAACTCTCATTCAGCCAGCAATTGATATTGCTGAATTTGGTTTTGTAATTACAGAACGTGAAGCAAATGGGTTAAATGC
>JAYVNQ010000243.1:0-3344 GCA_043758365.1 Chitinophagales bacterium | reverse complement strand
ATTTTAGCCGTCATTACTGCTTCGTAATCAACATCCTGCAAGCCATTCAAGCGTTTTTTTTCTTCTGCAAAATGCGCTACTATCGCTTCGTTTTCCTTGCGCACCATTGCATCTATATTTAAATAAATTGGGTGCAATGCAAATGCTGAAATAGCCGCATAAGGGTAGCAATCCGTCCAAGTATGAGTAGCAGTTGTATCGTTAATTGGTAATATCTGAATCAGCTTTAAACAAGTGTTTTTGGCCCAATCTACTAGTAAATTAATGTCGGCAAATTCGACAACACCAAAACTGTTTTGGCTTTTTAAACTAAATACAGGTACGGCCACACCTGCACCTTTCCATTGGTTGTTTTGTAGCACGGCGAACCCATCGTTTACAATGGTTTGTTTATTATTTTCTATTTCGTCAAACAATAAACGGTTATCGCCCCCTTCAAAATAAAGCAGTTGCTTTTGTGCCACATCGTACACCGCATATTTATAACTGACAGGAAAAACGGCACCATTCAAATCAACCGAAACTTGAAAACTATTTTCACCTTCTGCCCTGCCCATCACAACAGCTTCCTCGTTTTTCCAGCTTCCAAAAGCACTTGTATTGCCGCAAATACAAAGCGTTTGCCCTTTTGCTAATAGTGGTGCCTTAACCCTGAATGTATGGGTTATTTTTTTGGGCTTTGATGTAATAACTGCAGTATAGTTTGCCTTTAGCAATACCTGTTGAAAAGGTACCGTATAAAAGGCATTTTCAAACGAGCCAGCATGGTTCCAAGCATCAAAAAAAGTGATTTTTTTTGTGGCAAAATATGATGGGTTAAAAAACTTATCGGTACCCCAATCTTCGACAAAACTACCATCCGCATTTTTTAATAAATAATTGTATGTGATGGTTTCGTTAATAGCCTTAAACTCCTCACCAGTAATGGTTACAGCCCATGAATTAGTATTTTTAAATTTTAATGGAATAGCTTTTTCTAAGCTGCCATTACCTAATAATTGATGGTTACCAGTTATGTATAATGATTGACCGAAAACTGTGTTAAAATTTAATTGAAACGTGAGTTCAAGCGATGTGCCTTTAGCGGCTTTCTTTTCTTTAGATATATCAGTTTTAGCTACCTTTTGTGCAATAGCAGTTATAGGTTTTTCTGCTACATCCTCAATGGATTTAATTGATTTTTTTTTGTTTGCTAAAGCGATTGAAGAACAGTTTTCAGGTACAGCAGAAACTTGTTGTTGCAATTTATTTTTAATAGACTTGGCCAATATTTTTAATTTAAGATTTACGAAAATAACGACTAATGTGTATAATACACACATTGTTTTTTCATCAGTTAACACATTTATTTATAGTGCATTTTTATAGTAGTTGCTTGCAATGGTAGCGTAGCTTTTTGCCCATGCTTCCAAGGTTTGAGATTTTGCATAAGCCCTGCCAGCCTCAATTTTTTTTGTTAACCCGCTTTTATTTTGACTGATTTCTTGCAACACCTCAAATAAATCACCAACATTATTTTGGGCAAATACATAGCCTCTTTCCCCATTTTTAACCATCACTTTTGCCAATTCAACATCACTTAGCGCAGGTATCAAACCATGGAAATAGCCTTCAATGGGCACTTTACCGAACCCTTCATGTATCGGTGCTTGCACTACAATATCGTTTTGTCGGTACAGTTCACGCAATTCGACAGCCGTTTTTTTACCAGCTATAAAAATCTGATTATTTAGTTGATGCTTGTCTATAAAATTTTGATAACTAGCTTTCAAGTGTCCGTCGCCAACCAGTGTCAGTGTAAATGCAATGCTGGCTTTTCGCAGTAATAAGCAAGCGTTTAATATTAATTGTTGGTTTTTATTTTCGACAAATGCACCAACGGTTATTAGTTTAATAGTTTGTAATTCACCATTTTTAAGATTCTCCAAACGCTGATTTACCCGATTCGTTTCCTCATCCCAAACAGTTTCTGAATACGATGGGCTGAACCCGGCATGAATTCTTGGATTGTTAGATGGCCTATCTAAATAAGCCCAAACCGGTCCTCTAAAATATTGCCGCAATAATTTTTTTTGAAACAAATATGTTTTCGGTTCGCCTTTGTAATCGGCCCAAGTACCTGTAAAAGTTGCGAATACCTTTTTTCGTTTTAAATGAAAATAAAAGAAGCCAGGGATATTTAAGTTGTTAGGGAACCGCTGATACACCAGGTCGCTTGAAGAGTCTACCTTTTTAAACGCAGCCAACCAAGTTGGGATTACTGTTAGCAGTCTTAATTTATCTTTAAAACTGTTGCCACCTACGTTGGGTACAGGTGCAAAACTAATTCGTTCGTTTGTGTAAAATGATGCTACTTTTTTATCGTTAAAATCTACAAAAGGGCAGCAGATAATGACGCTTTCAAAATACTTACCCAACGCTTGCAGTTGCTGTAATAGAATATGGTTTTCAGTGCCGATTTTACCATTAGCATCTTTAAAATGAATACAGTCTGATACAATACCTAAACGTTGCATGTTTGATTGATTACGTTAATGTATTGATGAATTAAAATTGACCAATCGTGTTGTTTTGCCCAAGCTAAAGCATTGGTAGAATAAGTGTCATAATTACCTAAAATATCCTGTATGGCCTCTGCTATCTCTTGTGGCTTTTTAGGATTTACCAACTTACCTGTAATCGTATCATTTATAGCATCAGGAATACCGCCAAGCTTTGAACCAATGGCTGGTTTTGCTAACGCGTTTGCTTCAATAATACCTATGCCAAACCCTTCAAAATCTCCAGCGGCTGTATAATTACTCAACATCAATTTCACATCACTTTTAGCTAGTAATTTAATTAAAACATCTCTTTCAACTATGCCATGAAATGTAATGTTATCAATTACCCCAAGCTTTTGAGCTAATACTTTCAAACGATTTTCAATTACTGGCTTACCAACAATATGATAATGTAACTGGGGTAGTTTTTTAAGTAAGGTTGGCAGCGCATTTATCACATTTTCTTGACCCTTTCGTTCAGTAACCGAGCCTACGGTTATAGTGGATAGATTACCCTTTAGTGGGTGATTATTAGAGCTCGTAAATTCATTGTTATCTATACCGTTATGAATAACTGTGGTATTGTTTTTTGTTTTTATTTCACTGCTTAATAAACTTGCTGTAAAGTTTGAAACTGCAATTATTTTATCAAAATTCAAAAGGCTTTTATTGGTAAATATTTTAGCCCAATTTTGTTTTAAATCTAATTCAGAACCATGTACAATGGCAATGAATTTTTTGCTTGGAGCAATAATTTTTAATACCAATATCAGCCATAATTGAAACTTTCCAGAGCAGATA
>JAYVNQ010000242.1:0-3350 GCA_043758365.1 Chitinophagales bacterium | reverse complement strand
ATCATTTCCTGCCCACGAAACTTCATTCTGCTACCAATTTCACCTTCCAATTTAGGAAATGCAAAATAGCCATGTGCCCTTTCACGGTGCATCCCAATTGGCCCGTAATTCTTAACTAATTTCTCAAAAATGTCTGCCATGTTGTATTTCTGATTTAAGATTTTTAATTATGTAACTGGCAGTTGAACAAGCATTAAACATTGTTGCGTCGCACACTTGTACTGTTAGATACATTTATCAACTTTTACCACCCCTACACTTTGTGCTACTTCTTGCCTTAGTGTCTTTGTGGCTCTACTTCCAATTCAAAGTGTGCAAATTTAAGGTTATCAGGTATTTATCCCAATGCTAAATATTAACGCCTGTTAGTTCATCATTTTATAACTCATTTACTTATTACCAACAATTACATTTGTAGCATAACTTAATCAATATGAAGAGAGCTAGTTTTTTGTTATTGGCAGTGCTACTATTACACACAAGTTTTGCCCAAAATTCTAAATCATTAAATCAGAAATTAGAAATCTCAAAACCAAAATTAGTAGTTGGTATTGTGGTAGATCAAATGCGATGGGACTTTTTGTATCGTTACACCAGTCGTTATTCCAACAATGGTTTTAAGCGATTATTGGCTGAAGGTTTTACTTGCGAAAACGCATTTATACCTTACACACCAACGGTTACAGCAGCTGGTCATACAAGTATTTACACAGGTTCTGTACCAGCCATTGATGGTATTGTAGGTAATAATTGGTGGGATAAACAAGAGCAACGCAACGTGTATTGTAGTGAAGATAAAACTGTAAAAACAGTAGGTGGCCCAGATGGTGGCAACGGTAAAATGAGCCCTAAAAATATGTTGGTTACCACCATTGGCGATGAAATAAGATTGGCAAATAACTTTCGTAGTAAAGTAATTGGTGTGGCATTAAAAGATAGGGGCTCCATTTTACCAGCAGGTCATAGTGCCACAGCAGCTTATTGGTACGATATAAATAGTGGTAACTGGATTACCAGCACCTATTACATGAATGAATTACCAAAATGGGCAGCCGATTTTAACGCCAAAAAAGTTGTAGATGCCTACTATCAAAACGGTTGGAACACTTTGTACCCTGCTAACACTTACAAACAAAGCACTGCGGACGAAAAAGATTATGAAAACAAACCTTTTGGCACAGATCAAAAAGGATTTCCATACAGCTTAAAGGAGTTTGCGGGTAAAACATATAGCTATATAGCTACCACGCCATTTGGCAATAGTATGACTTTTGATATGGCAAAAGCCGCTTTAGATAATGAGCAATTAGGTAAAGGTTCAGAAACAGATATGCTTTGCGTAAGCCTATCATCTACCGATTATGTCGGGCATAGTTTTGGGCCAAATTCTATAGAAACAGAAGATACTTACCTGCGGTTAGATAAAGATTTGGGTGACTTTTTAAGCTATTTAGATGCAACAGTTGGTAAAGGTAATTATACAGTATTCTTATCTGCAGATCATGGTGTGGCACATGTACCAGGCTTTATGAAAGAAAATAAATTGCCTGGTGGCACTTTTAACGAAATCAATGCAGCAAAAGAATTGAACACAAGTTTAAAAGAAAAATTTGGTTTAGATAAAGCTGTTTTAAACATCATGAATTATCAAGTGCATTTAAATAACGGTGTTATTGATTCAGCAAAAACTGACAAAGAAGCTGTAAACAAAGCCATTATAACCTATTTACTAAAGCAAGAAGCCGTATCGCAAGTATTTAAAATAAGCGAGTTGATAGCAACACCATTACCTAACAAAATAAAAGAAATGCTAAGTAATGGCTATTTCCCAAATAGAAGTGGCGATATACAAATAATACTAAAACCGGGCTATATTGATGGTGGTAAAACTGGCACTACACATGGTTTATGGGCACCTTACGATAGCCATATACCGATGGTATTTTATGGTTGGGGAGTTAAACACGGGCATACAAATAGTGAAACTTATATGACAGATATCGCAGCTACTATTACCGCTTTGTTACACGTGCAAATGCCAAGTGGTTGTATAGGCCACGTGGTTGAAGAAGCTTTGAAATGAATTAAGAATTACCCAAATACCATAATAAAAGGGCAGTAAGGCTTGGCTGTATTTTATATAACCAACCACTTTTATTTACAAAACCCGTAAAGCTGATTTAAAAAGAAAAATTATTACCGTTGTAAGGAATTAAATGCCCGCTCGTTTTTAGTAAAAATAAAAACAATGAAACTAATTAAAACACTTGTAGCTACTTTGCTAATTGCTGGTTGTGTAACAACAGCACCTTTTGCCCAAACCGAAAAGCCAATGGCTGACAAAAAAATGAGCAAAAAAGAAATGAAAAAGGCTGAAATGATGAAGAAAGATGAAATGATGAAAAAAGAAAAAATGATGAAGGATGAACAAATGAAAAAAGACGACAAAAAGATGAAAGATAAAATGTAGATTATTTTAGTATCTGATGTATAAGCCCTCTTCTTAACAGACGAGGGCTTTTTAGTATCGAAGTAATACTTTAAAATGTGCTTATTTCTAAAGATATTTTGTTGCTACAATTAGATTAATAGATGAGATATACTAAAACAACAATCCCGACTAAAAGCCGGGATTGTTGCTAAAAGAAGTATTGTTAAACTTGGTTTAAAAAATATATCTAACACCAAATTGTGCTTGCCATACATCACCTATCGAAGCACTTTTTCTGTAAGTATTATAGTTTAAAGTTGGTGTACCATTTACAGATACTGTGTTCATTTTATATAAAGGAACACCATTTGCATCAACACCATTTGCTGCTAAAGGTGTAAAAGTATTTATAAAATCACTAACACCATATTTAGGATTAATTAAGTTGCCTACATTAAATACATCAGCAGTTAACTGGATGGTGTTTCTGTTACCGCCAATATTTCTAAATAACTCTAATTTAACTGACAAGTCAAAACGTGAAAGTAGCGGTTGTAAAGCACCATTTCTTTCGGCGTATTGACCTCTTCTTGTTGATAAATATTTATCTTGGTTAATGAACGCATCAAATGCATCCTTTTGTTGTTGCACTGTAAATGGTGTTGCACCTGTAATAGCAACAAAATTCATTTCGCTTTGATTCTTTGGCACATAAAGCAAATCATTACCTTGTACATTATCACCATTCATATCGCCACTATAGGTATAAGAATATCTACCTTGATTTTGTATTTGACCAAATAATGAGAATTGTAAGGCGGCAGTTTTACCAAGCTCAAAACGATAGTTAAGGTTAGTAATAAATCTGTTACGAGTATCATTATCACTGTAAGCTAAATCAGGTCTATTATTACCATTA
>JAYVNQ010000241.1:0-3357 GCA_043758365.1 Chitinophagales bacterium | reverse complement strand
TAGATGCTTAGAAACGTCGTCATCTCTGTAAAGGTTGCTGGTTTTACACCTGTAAGACGTTTGAAAACACCCGGTAAACAGCCTTGTATATCTTTGTATAGCATAGTGCTATAACGAAGCAAAAAGTAAAATATTGAGTGATATTATTATGTTAGAGGTCTAATATTTTGTCCCTATAGGACAATGTTGTGTGTGGTATTATTTGCTACCAATATTGTGTTACTCTGGAACTTGTTGCCGCCGCCGTTGGTGTTGCTTTTATCAACAGCGTTTATTAACGGTTGTTGGTGAAAGGCAAAACACCGGCTGTATAACTGCATTTTGTGCTCTTGCCTTTTCTATTACTTTTCATGAAATAGCTAGGTTACTATAAAAGCTGCAAAGTAAACAGAACGTACAAGAGCACACTGGAACAGTTGAATATTTATTGGGCTTTGTCTAAACTTTAAATAGCAATTATTGTGAACTGCATTCTATCCAATACTTTCACATCAATCTATTTAATCATTCTTAAATCATGGTTTAGACAAGAAAATCTATTTATCCAACGCATTCATTAAATGGTGTTTACCCTTCATCATAAACTTTTTACTTTGTTCAATAGCGTCCATTACCTGCTCTAAAATTTGCTCAGTTGTATGAGAATAATCAATCACCATCGGCTCTTTAAAACGTACACTTAGCAATGAGCCTTTCTTTTTAAAGCTCAATCCTTTTTTTGTAAATGCTCGCCAAAAACCATTGATAACAACTGGAATAACAATAGGGTGATTATTTTTAATAATGTAGGCTGTGCCTTTTCTACCAGGTGCAAAAGGTTTTGTGGTGCCTTGTGGAAATGTAATAACCCAACTTTTATCCAAGGCTTGGTTTATTTTTCGGGTATCCGATGGGTCTAAACCACGGCGAACTTCTGTACCTTGGGAACGCCAAGTTCGCTTAACTGTTAATGCACCTGCTAATATAAATAAGCGGCTTATCCAACTGCCTTTCATGGTTTCTTCTGCGGCCACAAAATACAAGTTAGTAAACGGATTTAGCAAATAAAAAGGTAATCCTAAACGGTTTTCTCTTCGCCAACGAACAGCACAAAAAATGTGGATGAAAGTTATAACGTCGGCAAAATAAGTTTGGTGATTACTAACGAACAATACGTTGTGTTTGGGAAGGTTTTTTAAATGCTCGGTGCCAGAAATCTGTATTTTATTTACCAATGTTAAGCCCGGATAAGTGATAGCACCTACAACGCCATAAATAAGCGATCGTACCAATCTAATGTGTTTTAGCCTTTCAACTAAAGTCATATGTAAAGCATTTGGCTAGAGAAAATAAAGTTGCAATATAAACGATACTCATGATTAAATGCTTGTAGCAGGATATGATGTTTGAGTAAATTTTTTAAATGGATTATTATAATGTTTGCCTATTTGATAAACGGCTATAAATGAATTCCTTTTGCTTTAAAGCTCCAAACAAAAATAAACTTTGCTACCACTCCATCTTGCAGGTTTTTACCAATTGTTGTGCAAGTAATTGTAACACCTTGTTTTGTTCTAATGGTTTCCTCAATCGCCTTTGATACTACCAAGCCATCGGTACAAGTAAATACAATTTTACCCACTGTTTTTTTATAAAATTCGCCCTCACATTTTACTACTAACATGCTTACTGTTGAGTGGCTTTTGTAGTCATACGCTACAGCTAAAATACCAGTGCTTAACTCTGCCGCCATTGCTAACACAGCAAAGTAAATTGACTTAAATGGATTTTGGTTCAGCCATTTAAAACGTACACTTACAACCGCTAAATCTTCTTGCAACCGCAATAGTTTCAACCCTGCCAAAAAGCCCATTGGCAGTTTTGTAAGCATAAATAATTTATACTTAATAGGGTTGGTAATAATAGTTTTAAATGATTGAAAATTAGGGTTCATATTGGCGAGTTGCGGGGTTGTAAATTTGACAATTAATTTGTTTTCGAATGTGTTGTTCTTCAATAAATCGCTTTTAAGAAAGTTTGATTTATTTAGCAAAAATGGTAATTATTTTTTGCAATTACTAAGTTGCTGTTTAAAAACGATTAGTATAATTCTAATATCAGATAAATGTACCATTGCAACATTTGTTTCATTGAGCCTTTCTTATTGTTTCGAATTCCTTTTATTGGTATCAATCCAAGCAAAGGTTCTCTCTGCAATCCACTTTTTTGGCAGCACTTTAAAAGTGTGCAGTACATCTCGTTTTATGATTTCTACGATGATGTTGAAGTGACCCTTCAATTTTAGTTCTTACTAACTTCGATGACAACCCTGGCCATCTTTTAGCCATGTGTTTACCTGTTGTGATTTGCTTTCAATTTTAGTTCTTACTAACTTCGATGACAACGTTGGTGGTGTAAAAAGTGTATGGCTTATAGTTGTGATTTGCTTTCAATTTTAGTTCTTACTAACTTCGATGACAACAATTGACAACGGTAAAAAAACACGTATTACGTTGTGATTTGCTTTCAATTTTAGTTCTTACTAACTTCGATGACAACTTTTTAGCAGGTACACTTTACAAATTCCCGTTGTGATTTGCTTTCAATTTTAGTTCTTACTAACTTCGATGACAACCAATTGATTTGCTTCTTTTGTTCTTACATGGTTGTGATTTGCTTTCAATTTTAGTTCTTACTAACTTCGATGACAACTTGTACTATAAAACACAGTCTGTTTTGAGCGTTGTGATTTGCTTTCAATTTTAGTTCTTACTAACTTCGATGACAACTTAGAGTTTCAACGAATGCGAAAACAAACCGTTGTGATTTGCTTTCAATTTTAGTTCTTACTAACTTCGATGACAACTGCAATTACAGAACTAACCCCGAATACATGGTTGTGATTTGCTTTCAATTTTAGTTCTTACTAACTTCGATGACAACACCGTACCCAAATTAATACCAATACGAATAGTTGTGATTTGCTTTCAATTTTAGTTCTTACTAACTTCGATGACAACAAATGAAAAGTTATTACCAGTTACATATTGGTTGTGATTTGCTTTCAATTTTAGTTCTTACTAACTTCGATGACAACTTTTCACGTAGTTGTATATTGTTTTGCATGGTTGTGATTTGCTTTCAATTTTAGTTCTTACTAACTTCGATGACAACATTGTCATCTTTGCCGAATGAAAAGGCGCTGTTGTGATTTGCTTTCAATTTTAGTTCTTACTAACTTCGATGACAACTATTTATTTTTTTTGATGTTACAACAACTTGTTGTGATTTGCTTTCAATTTTAGTTCTTACTAACTTCGATGACAACGCTTCTCAACCATTTCGCCAGTTTCTTCATGTTGTGATTTGCTTTCAATT
>JAYVNQ010000240.1:0-3384 GCA_043758365.1 Chitinophagales bacterium | reverse complement strand
CGCAATGTTCTACCTGTATACGGGTATTCATTTCCATAAAATAGAAATTACGGTTTTTATCTACTAAAAACTCAATGGTACCAACACTTTCGTAGTTTATAGCACTTGCGGCTTTAATGGCAGCATCACCCATGGCTTTACGTAATTCTGGTGTCATAAAAGGCGATGGACTTTCCTCAACCAACTTTTGGTGACGACGTTGAATAGAGCAATCTCTCTCACTTAAATGGCACACTGTACCGTACTGGTCACCGGCAACTTGTATTTCTATATGGCGAGGTTCTTCCACAAATTTTTCCATATATATACCATCGTTTTTAAACGAGGCGGCGGCTTCTATTTTTGCAGCATTAAATGCTTTTTCTATATCTTCTTCTTTCCAAACCACACGCATACCCTTGCCACCACCACCTGCCGTAGCTTTTAGTATTACAGGGTAACCAACAATATTTTTAGCTAATTCTTTTGCGTGTTCTACACTTTCTAGCAAGCCGCCACTGCCTGGCACAACTGGTACACCCACTTTTATCATGGTTTCTTTAGCAGTTATTTTATCGCCCATACCATTTATCATTTCTGGAGTTGGACCAATAAATTTAATACCATGATCGGCACAAATTTGAGAGAACTTACTATTCTCTGCCAAAAAACCATAACCTGGATGTATGGCATCGGCATTGGTAATTTCTGCCGCTGCCATAATGTGCGGAATATTTAAGTAAGAATCGCTACTGGCTGGCTTACCTATACAAACGGCCTCATCTGCAAAGCGAACATGCAAGCTATCTTTATCGGCGGTGCTATATACTGCAACGGTTTTAATACCCATTTCTTTACAGGTTCTAATAACACGAAGGGCAATCTCGCCACGGTTGGCAATTAATATTTTTTTAAACATTTATTGAATTTGAGAATTAGAAAATATGCGGATGTGCAGATGTATTCATTTGCACATTTTAGTATTTGCACATTTATAAATTAAGCTGGTTCTACCAAAAACAAAGGCTGGTCGTATTCAACGGGGCTATTATCATCTATTAAAATCTTAACAACAGTTCCGCTTATTTCAGCTTCAATTTCATTAAACAATTTCATAGCTTCAATAATACAGATGGTTTTGCCAGCAACAATTTCTGTACCTATTTCTGCAAAATTTGGCTTATCAGGTGATGGTCTGCGGTAAAATGTACCAATCATTGGGCTTTTTATGGTTACAAGATTATCTGCTTTTGGGGCGGCTTCAACTGTTACATGTGTAGCGGTGTCTAGTGCTTGTTGCGCTGGGCTTACTGCATATTGTTGTGGTGCTACATTATAAACTTGTGGTAGTGCAGCCGCAACTACTGGTTCTTCTTTTTGCTTAATGGTTACTTTACCGTCTTTGTCTTCTATACTTATTTCGCCAATATTACTTTTATTAATGATCTTTATTAGATCGTGAATTTGCTTTAAGTCCATAAGAGAAATTTTTTGGTTAAGGAAGTAATCGTTTAACTGTAAATTTTAATAATTATAGCATTTTATAATAAGTGGCAAAATAGTAATAATTTGATTGAAATTGCCATTTTTTTTATAAAAAAGCTTCATTTTAAAGAATTTTCAATGAAAATGGCATTTTAAAAGCGTCTGGCATTTCTTTAAAATAAAGATGGAGCAATAAATATTGCTCCATCTTTATATACTCTCAAAACTTATATTATTCTTTTACGCGTTCTACATAATCACCAGTTTTAGTGTTTATGCGAATCAATTCACCTTCATCTACAAATAAAGGTACATTTACAGTAGCGCCAGTATCTATTGTAGCAGGTTTTGTGGCACGTGTGGCAGTATCGCCACGTAAGCCTGGCTCACAATATGTAATTCTTACAACAATTTTTTCTGGTAATTCTGCACCAATTGGCAATTCTGTTTCAGTATTAATAAAAACAGATACTTCAGCACCATCTTTTAAAAACTGTGGTGAATCTATCATCTCTTCAGCCAAAACAATTTGTTCGAAAGTTTCGTTATTCATTAAATTAAAGCCAGTTTCATCTCTGTATAAGTATTGAAATGTTTTTTTCTCAACACGAATTGGATAAATAGTTTCACCACTGTTCCAAGTTTTTTCAATGCTGCGTTTGTTATCAACACCTTTTAATTTTGCCCAAATTTTTGCCGCTGCACGAGCTGTTTTATTTTCGCCAAACTCTACTACACTGTACAAGCTGCCATCTAATTTTAAAATCATGCCACGGCTTATGTCTGATGTTGATGCCATATTTATTTATTTAGATCGGTAAAAGTAGGGATTGCATAGAGAAAAAAATCATGGCATTATTTTTATAATTTTTTAGGCATCAAGATAAAAATTACAGGAGTCTATAAAACGTTTATACTGTTTACCTCGTAAATATTGAGGTACATCGAAAAATTTGGGTTTTTATTAAGAAATATAACTACTTTTACATAATTGAAAAATTTTAGACATATGAAAAGGTTATTAGCAGCTATAATACTCATTATGGGTGTTCAGGTTGCGTTAGCATCTATAACATTTACGGGGATTATAGGAGAGAGTGACAAAAACAAAAAATATTCACTTAAAAATTTAAGTTCTTTTTCGCATCACAGCTTATCATTATCTACTTTAAAACTTGGTTTTCAATTTAAAGGCTCCAATATACTTAATCAAACAGGTAGTCTAACTACTGGTTTTGAATCAAATTCAATACTTAGGTACGACAGAGGCGGTAATACAACCTATATAATGCCATATAAGATTAAGTTTAAAATACCTAAATTTAAAGTGCCATCCGCCACAAATAATTAATTATCTTTCAATAGGCGATAACCGGTAGTTATTATATCAAACTTTGAGGCGGGTACAGGGCTAAGATTAAGTTTTGTAGTAATGTAATTAATTTTTTTACCATCTTTCGATTGTACAAAATAAGCCAAAACTAATCCTGGTATATTTTTAAACTCAACTTCAAATTCTCTAACTGATGGCATTAATGTTGGAACAAAAAAAACCTGATACACTTTACCATTTTTAAGTTGTAACACTGCTTTTTTACAATCGTACCCAATAATTTTTTTTGTCTCTTGGGTAATAATAATCGTCATACTATCAAATTCCATATTCTTTTTGTGCCACATGGCACTATCTAGTTTTGTAATAAATTTATTATTGCCAAACTCTCGCAAAATGGTAATGCCGCCGCCAGCTTTATCGTAAAAAATAGATTGAGAAAAAGCTTTACTTATTATATCTATCCTACAATTGCTACCTTTTATTAATACTGTTTTGGTAGCTGACTTTAAATTTTCGGCGAAGGAGATATCAGCAGAACTGCTATCAACAGCTATTGCATAAGTAATAGTACACTCTGCAACTAC
>JAYVNQ010000239.1:0-10472 GCA_043758365.1 Chitinophagales bacterium | reverse complement strand
TAAATTTCCATTGTATGTTCTTCTTTAATTACATCATGATCGCCACCAATAACAAGTGTTGGTACTTTAATTTTTTGCACATCGGTTAACGGAATATTGGGTTGCTCTAGTAATAGTTTAGTTAATTTAAATTGTACTTTTTCAACCTCATTTAAATCCTTTCTAGCTTTTAATTTACTTAATGTAGGTGCTACCATATTTATCACTTCGCTATAAACCGCAGTAGTATCAGGTCTTAAATTGGCACCAGTAACTGCCAACTTTTTTACTTTTTTTGGATGACGTATAGCCAGTAATAATCCATTTATGCCACCATCACTCCAGCCAATTACAAAAGCTGAATTAATTTTCATGGCAGTTAGCAAAGCAGCATAATCATCTGCCATCATTTCATAGGTCAATGAATCGCCCTTATCAACTGATTTTCCTTGAGATCTGTTATCAGCAAGTATTACCTGATATTTTTTTGAGAAATAAGGAATTTGTTTTACAAAATTATTTATAGAACCACCATTGCCATGAATAATTAATAATGGCTCGCCTTTGCCATACACTTCACAGTACATTTTAAATCCACGAACGTCGTAATACTTACCAACAGCTTGGTTTTTGCCATATTGGGTATGCTTCATTAAGCTATCTGCCTCTTTACCAATTTTTTCAAATTTATCTTGTGCGTTTACTGACACAAGAAGCATATTGCTAATAGCTAATAATAAAATAATTTTCATATTGATTTTTTAAAATTAACCATGAATGTAAAATAAAAAATAATGGCTTAGTTGCTTTTCGCAGATGTTAATTAAGGCGACACTCCCTCAAATGGTTTGTCATCAAAATAAGGGAAGGCCTCAGTTGTAAGACTACAACCAAGGCCTTTATTCCCCACTTTAACCGCATTTGTAAATACCATTCATTTTTACATCGCACCAGCTAATCTATAAGTGTTAAGCTTAGATGGAAGCAGGTTATCGTCTTCAAATATATCAGCTATGCTTTCTTGCTTATCAGCCATTTTGTTTAAGGCTGTTTTTTGGTAACGATAGCTTTTTGTGCTGTCAATAGTTTTTTCAAGCTTGCGTTTATCCTCATCTATTTTTTTCAGTTTATCTTCTATACCTCTGTTCAATTCTTTTCTTTTCTCATCTAACAACCGTTGTTGTTCTTCTATTTCACGTTTTAGTTCCTCAGGGTTTTTGTCAGTATCAATGGAATTATCGTTATTGCTTTCGTAGCTGTACTTATCGCTACCAACATGCTTCAATCCTTTTTCAGTTTGTATATATTCTTGCCCAGCATCCCAATCTTCGTCTTCATCGTTGTTATAATAATTGTTCCGGTTCCAATGGTCGTCCCAATCATTATTAAAGCCAATATGTACTTTGCGTTTCCAAGCAATTTTATCATCAATCAATATGCGTTTACCAACTGGTACTGCAATGGTAATAATGATGCGTTGGTTACGAAATTTATCGATTTTATTGATAGTAATACCTTTGTACAATGCTAACACACTATCAGTTTGAGCAATATTGTAAGTAATTTTTTCTGCCAAATTTTTAGCCTGCTCTTTGCTATACCCTTGGCTCATTTTCAATACCATTACCTGAAAACTATCAGTTTTAGATTTGATGATTCTAATCCTTGTATTTGGTACATAAGCCGTATCCTCGGTAAAGCCAGCAAATGGTTCAATCTCTAACCAACGTTCGTGATTTTTATAATATTTCCCATCGTAGCCACTTAACCTTACTTCGAGTTTATCAACTTTAGCATTGGTAAGTGTTACGTTTTCTTCAACTGGGTTATTGGTATACTTAAAATCTTTAGCAATAGATACAATTAAACAAATTAAACAAACCCAACCCACCACATTTAAAGCAATAAACGTAGATCGTAGAATAAAGCTATTACGTTTTGCTTTTATCAATTTTCTAATTATCCAAGTAATAATGCCAATAACGGGTATCCAAATAAAGAATAGCAATGTGCCCCAAGCAAATACATTCTGCCAGCCATTATCAATTATAAATTCTTTTATGGGCAGTAAACCAAGGCATGCAACACCAAGCGCAAACAAGGCGGTAACAATAGAAACCAATACACAACCCAATATAAAGTAGGCAAATATTTTAGCTATCAATGCTATAAAACCACCTAAGCCTCTACTACCTCTACGTGCTGCAAACGCTGCTTCGGTACCGAACTGTTGGGCTTTGGGACCAAACTCTTTACCAAATTCTTGGGCTTTGTCTTTTAATTCTTCACCAAACTTTTCCGCCCGGCCTTTAAAGCCCTCCATATCTGTTTGTATGGTTTGTTTAATACTGTTTAAATCTACTGGTTGGCCCTTCATTTCCAGTTTATCAGCACTTGTAATTGCTTCTGGTAAAATTAACCAAAGGATAATATAAATAATAGTTGCCCCGGGGCTAAATGATAAGCTAAGGAAATGCGGAAAATCGAACATGCCCCAGTGGCTCCAACGGGTTACAAAGGATAGGAATGGAATTAGAAAAATGATCCTCGGTATCCATGCACTTACTCCAAAATAATTGCCTAAACCACTGGCCACACCAGCTATTATTTTATCGTCCATATCTCTAAATAAACGCTTACGTGGGCTACCAATTACTTTTGTGGCACTGCTTGGTACGGCTATCCATACTATTAAATAAGGTATAAACACAAAACCAAATGTTACAATGGCTAATATGCGTATAATCATACGATCTATACCAAAATAGTTGGCAATACCGCTACACACACCGCCTAATACTTTGTGGTTTTCGTCTCTAAACAACTTACGTGGCTCACCAGTAAACTGCTGTTGATTGGCTTGTTGTTGCTGGCTGCTTTGTTGTTTTTGATCGCCACCTAATTGTGTTTTTACGTGTTCTTCTTCGCCTTCAAAATCTTCAGGGCGACCCATACTGGTAATAATGTTGTTTACATCTATATCAGTAATACATGTGCTGCCTTTTTTTAATGTTTCGGCAAACAATTCGGCAATTCTGCTTTCTATATCGTTTATAATTTCTTCTTTACCTTCTTCATTGGCAAAAAAGCGTCTTAAAGCCTCTACATATTCTTTTAAAATATCGTAGGCAGTTTCTTCAATAGGTACTACCCTACCTTGAAAATTAATATTTATTACCTTTTTCATAATGCTGTTATTGTGGTTGGTTAAAGTTGTTGGTTGTTTGTGTCGGTGGGTGTTGCAGGTTGGGTTAATAAATGCACCGCATCTGCTAGTTCCTTCCAAGTTTTTTCAAGTTCTTCGTAAAAGGCTAGTCCTTTTTCCGACATCACAAAATACTTTCGTGGCGGTCCGCTATTGCTCTCAATCCAGCGGTAGGTAAGGTATTCAGCATTTTTTAACCTTGTTAGCAATGGGTATAAAGTACCCTCGAAAATGTTCAAATTGGCAGCTTTCATTTTATCAACAATATCGCTGGGGTAAACTTCACCTTGGCGAATAATTGATAGAATACAAAACTCCAGAACGCCTTTTCGCATTTGACTTTGGGTGTTTTGAATGTCCATTTTGTTGTTTTTATTGTGGGTGATTCGGCTGCCGTTAATACCTCGTTACAAATATTAGCGGCGGCTTTTTTTGAATATTTTTTTGGTAACCAGCTTTTGTAATCCTATTCAACATCGTTGCGTCGCACACTGGAGCGTTTTGTTCATTACCTATCTTACAGAAATACTAGGAAATCTACCACAGCCTCTAGATTTTTGGATGCGTTGCATATTCCAAAAGTCAATTGCTTTTAAGGTGGTTTTGTTGTTCAAATTAATATTGGTTGCAAGTGTTTCTGAAACTTGTGCAGTTAATAATTGTAAATCGTTTGTGTTAAGTGCATTTAAAATGTTTGTTTGCGTTTTCATGATTTTTATTTTTTGTAGAGACTCGTTTTTATTTGCCTCTTTTTGTTTGTAATTTTATATTGACTACACAAAGATGTGATTTATTTGGTACTATGCAAAACAAAGTACCAAGTTTATTTTAGTAATGGGCTAAGAATTTTCATTAAATAATTGATTATCAGCTACTTAATGCAAAAAAATATTCTAAAATTATTTTTCAAAATTTATTAAAAAGTAAAAAAGCACGTTTAAAATTATATTTTTTTTAATGTAAAACAGGAGGTATTGTGTAATATCTCGTTATTAAAACAAACAAATTACAGGCTGGTATAAATAAAATACGCTACACATTATGCTACTAATATTACTTTGCATTATTAAATTGTTTGTATGAAGTATTTATTACTAATTATTACCATTTTACCAATTGCAAGCATTGCCCAAAGCAAAAAGAAAAAGCTACAAATGGCTGCGTCGACCGAACAAAAGATCAACGAAACGCTCACAAATAATTTAAAAAGCCATGTACAATATTTAGCAGATGATAAATTAGAAGGTAGAAGAACGGGTACAAAAGGCGAACAATTGGCCATGCAATACATTGTAAATCAATATCAACAAGCTGGTTTGCAACCAAAAGGTACCAATGGTTTTATACAGCCATTTACAATTAACGAAGGTAAACAAATTGATGCAGCCACCACGTTAACTGTAAACAGCAAAACGCTGGGTATTTCAAAAGATTATTTTCCACTAAGTTATAGTGCCTTAGGCTTGGCAAAAGGTATGGCTGCATTGGCATTAAACGAGGCCGGCAACCCCTGGTTTAGAGACGTAAAAGAATGGTTAGAAGACAATACCAATAACCCACATTACGATATTGATGAGGCCATTAAAAAAGATGCAGATAAAGCTGCAAAAAAAGGAGCAACTGCTTTATTTATCTACAACAGTTCATCGTTGGAAGATAATATTCAGTATAACAAAAACGATACCTCTACTACTGCAAAAATTCCAGTTATTTATATCACAAAAAATGGTTTAACTACTTACTTTTCCGACCATTCTGCTACACAAAATATTATTACAAATATCAGCTTAAGCCAAAAAAATCGTACTGCCCACAATGTGGTAGCCTATATAAACAACAACGCAGCAAACACGGTTATACTTGGTGCACATTACGATCATTTGGGTTATGGTGAAGATAAAAATGCGTTAGATACAGGCCACGTTATTCATAATGGGGCAGATGATAATGCAAGTGGCACGGCAGCTTTAATTGAATTGGCCAAAATGCTACAAAATGCCCCATCAAAAAACAATAATTATCTTATCATAAATTTTACTGGTGAGGAGCTAGGATTGTTTGGCAGCAAGTATTATATCAATCATCCCATAACAAATATTATTGCTAATTATATGATTAATATGGATATGATTGGCCGTTACGATTCTGCCCATAAATTGAATATTGGAGGTTATGGTACTTCGCCAATTTGGAGCAATATTTTTGAAACAACTACCAACAGAACTTTGGCACTAAAATTCGATAGTACTGGCAGCGGCCCAAGCGACCATGCCACTTTTTATAGGGCCAATATGCCTGTGTTATTCTTCTTTACAGGTAGCCATCCTGATTATCATAAAGCCACCGACGATTGGGATAAAATAAATTACGATGGTGAACGACAAATTGTGCAATATATCTATCGCCTTATTGAAACAATTGATACAAAAGGCAAACTAGCTTTTGCAAAAACTACCGAGTCGCAAATGGATCGAAGCACTTTTACGGTAAGCCTTGGCGTTATTCCTGATTATGGCTTTAGTGGTACGGGAGTTAGGATTGATGGTGTTAGCCCAGGGAAAATAGCTGAGAAAATTGGTTTACAAACTGGCGATATTTTACTGCAATTAGGCGACTATAAATTTGTAGATGTGCAGAGTTATATGCAAACGCTTAACAAGTTTAAAAAAGGCAATCTAACCAAGCTCATCATTAAAAGAAGCGGCAACGAAAAAGTGTTTGATATTGTTTTTTAATAAGCAGGGTTAATGCTATAATTTTAAAATCAAATAGTGCTTGAATAGGCTAGTGTGATGCAATATTTTCGCATTAATCACCCTTCACTAATCTTCGCTTCCATTTCATCTACAAAAACTTTTCCTTTTGTTATTAGTTTGTCCAACTCGCCGTTAAGGTCATACAGTTTGGCTTTGGCATCAGCAATTAGTTCTTTGCCTTTATCGCTTGAAAAGAATACTGTTAACGCAGCACCAGCAGCCGCACCTAATAATAGACCTCCTATAAATTTTTGATTGTTTGTCATAACTAACTATTTTAAATGAACGATATTTACTTGGTACAATTTTTTAGTACTATAAACAAACATAATTTACATGGAAAATAATAAGCAAGACTTAAAGCTTAACAGATATATTTTCTTGTCTGTCATCATAATTTTTGCATTACTACTGCTTTGGTCGCTCATGCAATTTTTTACAGCATTCCTTGCTGCCATTATGTTTTACGTGTTAAGCAAACCTTTAGTTTATTGGCTTACCAAGCGTTTTAACTGGAAAAAAGGTTCATCTGCGATGTTGGTAATTGCCGTATCGTTTTTTATTATTTTAGTGCCAATTGGTTTGTTTGTAACCATGCTATATTCTAAAGTTATAAAAGTGGCATCAAACCCAAATGAAATCATTCAGCCCATTAAACATTTTGGCGAAATTATTCAACACAAATACAATATTAACATTATTTCGCCAGATAGCCTTGGTAAAATACAAGGCTTTGCAACCGTGATTGTTTCTGTTATTTTAGGTAGCAGCTTCAACTTTTTTACCACCATTAGTATGATGTATTTCTTTCTTTATTTTATGATTACAAATACCGGCCGTTTAGAAGCTGGCTTAATGTTATACCTGCCTTTTAAACGTAGTAAAATGGAAATTTTTGGTCTTGAGCTTAAAGCCCAAACTTTTAGCAATGCCATTGGTATTCCACTGATATGTGTGATACATGGAGTATTGGCCTTTTTGGCCTATTGGATAGCGGGTGTAAAAGACCCGGGTTTTTGGGGTGTTGTAACAGGGTTCGCATCAGTAATACCATTGGCTGGCACTGGTTTAATTTGGGTGCCCACGAGTATTTATTTATTGGTACAAGGCCATACTTGGCAAGGCTTTTTTGTAATTGGCTGGGGTTTGCTAATTATTGGCATGAGTGACAATGTGATACGTTTTGCACTAGCAAAACGCATGGCAGATGTACATCCAATTGTAACCATTTTGGGCGTAATATTAGGGTTAAAATATTTTGGTATTACAGGGTTGATTTTTGGACCACTAATCATCTCATATTTTTTAATATTGCTTAGAATTTACTATGTAGAATATCAAAAACCAGAAGCGGAAAAGGAGCGAAGTTTATTGCCAAGCTATTTGCAGTTTAAACTAACTGACAGGCGAAAGCGACGAAGTTAAGTACAGAGAAGAAGGATTTTTATCACAGATTTTCAAAATAATCGGTGTGTACCTAAAAGGTAATAGAAACGCCAGTTATATCAACAATACTGGCAACAATTATTTTACACATTTCTATCAATTCAGTTTCGGTAATAATGAGTGGTGGTGCAATACGCATACTTTTATCATTAAACAAAAACCAGTCGCTTATTAAGCCATTGGCTATACATTTTTTTATGATGGCATGGTTGGTTTTAAAATCCTCAAATTCAATAGCCATCCATAATCCAGAGGTTCTTATCGCTTTAATTGCTGGGTGATGAATGCGGTTAAGTAAAATATTTTCTTTCGCTTTTACGGCTTCAATAAATTTACCTTGTAGCAATACTTCAAAAGCTGCCTTGCCAGCGGCACAACTTACAGGATGCCCACCAAATGTGGTGATATGACCAAGTACTGGATTATAAGTTAAGGTCGCCATTAACCGTTTATCTGCCACAAAAGCACCCAAAGGCATACCGCCACCAAGTGCTTTACCTAATAGCAAGACATCTGGTACAATATTAAATTGTTCAAATGCCCAAAGGCTACCAGTTCGGCCAAAACCTGCTTGAATTTCATCTAAAACTAACAACACACAATGCTCATCACATTTTTTTCTTACGGCTTGTAGCCAATTTGCCGAAGGCTTTACAATACCAGATTCTGCCTGAACCGTTTCAATAATTACACAGGCAGTTTCGCTATCAATTGCATCAATCAAATCATCACCATTAAAATTGTAATGAAAAATATTGGGTAATAATGGCCGATAAGCATTTCTAAAATATTCATCCCCTATTACGCTTAATGCCCCTTGTGTACTACCGTGGTACGCCTTATTACAACAGATTATTTTACTGCGATTAGTAACACGTTTTGCTAGCTTCATAGCGCCTTCTGTGGCCTCTGTACCGCTACTGGTAAAGTACACACAGTTAAGGGTTTGGGGCAAATTATCGGTTAGTAATTTAGCATAAGCCACTTGCGGTTGCTGAATATATTCTCCATATACAATCAAGTGCATGTATTGTGCTGCTTGTTGCTGCACAGCAGCAATAACCTTTGGGTTACTATGCCCAATATTGGCAACACTGAAACCGCTAATCATGTCTAAATAACGTTTCCCATCAACATCGTACAACCAAATGCCCTCAGCTTTCACCATTTCTATACCAATTGGTGCATCGGATGTTTGTGCAATATGGTTTAGGAAGATTTGACGTTGGTTCATACAGCAAATGTAATATGGAGATTAGGGTTGAAAATTATTGTGCAACTATGAAGTTTAAAAATTGCGTAATAGCTCTTTTATCAGCCAAAAAAATAAGCATCTTTCTAGCTAAAATCCATCTCACCTTGGGCATTACAACACATAAAAAAGCCCCACAACATTGTAGGGCTTAGTATTAATCAATCATTAAAAAAACTATTTGTTACCGCCTGGTCTGCCACCACCTTGCTGCCTCATTTTTTGTTGTTGTTCTTGCTGATAAGCCATTACTTTATTGGCCAATGCCTCGTCTTTTAAAGCCATTGCCATACGTTTTGCCATGGCTTCGTTCAGTTCTTTCATTTTCGCTTGTCTGTCTTCTGGGGTCAAATCTCTCATGCCTCTTCTTTGTTGCATAAACTCAGCCTGAACTGCTACTACAGAATCTATTTGCACATCTGTCAATTTCAAGTCAGACTCTTTAAGCATTTTTACTTGTCTTTCCTTCATAGCTGCTGGGTCAAAACCACCACCTTGTGCTTGTACACTTGTTATACCTGCTAAAACAATGGCTAGCAATGCGATTACTTTTTTCATAATTGTTGTTGTTTTAATTATGGGTGAATATAAAATCTATTGCTCAGTTTTAGGTTTATCATTTGCCTTTTTTTGTCGCAAATCGGCGAGTTTGGCTTTCTGTTCGGTGGTGAGTAATTTAGCTACTAATTTTTTTTGATCCATTTTCAATTGTTTCAATTGTTGCTTTTTATCGCTATCAGATAAAGCAGCGTTACTATTAACGCTTGCCTCTTTTGCTTTGATATCTTTTTTTAGTTCTTTCATTTCTTTTTTCTGATCCTTTGTAAAATTTAGCTCTTTTGCCATTTTTACTTTTTGATACTTCCCTATTTTAGGTTGTTCGGTAGTGGCGGATTGAGATTGAGCAACCCAAACAATTGCTGAGAATCCGATGATAAATAGTAATTTTTTCATTATTGTATATTTCATTTTTTATTGACCAAGAACAGATTGCAGAAGTTTAATAGTATTAAAATATTCATATAAAAAAGCAAGAAATAACATACAAGTGATGAATTATTAAAATTCGCTTATACTATTCGAAAGAAAAAAATAGTTGACATAGAAAACATAGATTGCGACATTACATTATTACCTCCTGTATGAAACTACTTAACTTATTCGTTTGCATATTAATAAGCTCTACCGTTTTTGCGCAGTCTGATTTAACCAGAGTTGTTTGTAGTGGAGCAACTGGAAATGTTACTATCAACAGTACTACTACAGAAGTTAATCTTCCCGGTGGAACAACTTACACTTGGACCACTTCTGTGTCACCCTCAGCATCAGTTAATGGTGTTTCAGACGATTTAAGTGGCAACGCTACGGCTATTGTTCAAACGCTTACGAATATTTCTGCATCACCTGCAGTGGTTACTTATTCCATTGTCCCTTCAGTTGGTAATCCATTTATGGCTACAATTACTGTTAATCCAACACCTTCAGTATCAGAGCAATATGCAACCATTTGTAGTGGTAGCTATTTTAATGTTGTGCCAACGCAAACTATTGTGCCGGCAGGCACTTTATTCACTTGGGGAGTGCCAACAAAAACAGGAAACTCTGCGATTGGCGGGGGAACGGCACAGCCAAATGGACAATCCATTATTTCAGATGTATTAACCCTTTCTGGAACAACGACCTATACTGCTACGTATTCTGTAACCCCAATTGCTAATGGTTGTCAAGGCAATAGTTTTAATGTTGTTGTTACAGTAAAACCAACAGGTACATTACCCACATTAACGAATACGAGTTTCCCAGACAGATGCAGTGGTTCTTCTGCGACCTTTAC
>JAYVNQ010000238.1:0-3396 GCA_043758365.1 Chitinophagales bacterium | reverse complement strand
CAGTAGTAATAGCAACAATAAAACCTAAAAGAAAGGTGATACATATAAACGAGTTTGGCGAAGCAATATCACAGCCAATTCTTGCTACAAGAAACGAGTATAAACAAACGGTTGACCTACAGGATAACACACTACCTGTTGATGCCAATAAAAGTTGGTGGTTATTTAAAGCAAAACCCACTATTACCGATACGCTTACCAATACATTTATAACAAACAATCAATAAAAAATTTATGAAAAAAATACTATTTGTTTTCCTGCTTTTGGCAGGGATAGCTCCTGCTTTGCAGGCACAAAATCGTGGCTTTTACCACGAGGGAATTTTATACAATGAAAGCGGACCATCTACCGAAGACTTTATTTTTAATTTTCCAAAACCTGGTAAAACAAGGGTACACTTTTGGTTTTTTGGCATCAACAAAAGCAGTAGCATGATGCTTGAACTAAATAATATTAAACAGTTAGAATATTTACCCAATTTAGATTCAATTTTAGCGGTTGTAAGCACCAATTTGCAATTTTTAAATGATTCTTTAAAGCAAGATGGTACTGTGAGAAGGGTAGATTATGCCATGGGTGGAAAATTGCCGCAGATAAGAATTAGCCAGCACAGCAATAATTCAAAAACATATACCATTAACAAAAACGAGTTAGCCGATTTAAAAATAGGGCAAGATACGCTGCGTATAAAATTTTTCACGGTTGCAGGTGATACCTTAAAAGTTTGGCAAGCTGGCAAAAACCAAACTCAGAAAGGCATGGAATCTTTTTTTATCACATTGCTGATAAACAATATTGGTGATATTGAAAATTTACAACCAAATGCCTTACAGAGTTGCTTAAACATATTGAGACAAGAAGTAACAGCAGATTATGTAACAGCTGCTGATGAGAAGAGAAAATATGGGGCGTATTTTAGTATGAGTACTAACAAAATGTTTTCACCCAGAAAAACGAAATATATAAAATATGGTGGTCAACGGCAAGAGCTAGTGCCTAATATTTACACGAGTTTACAGTTAGTAAAGGGTAGTTTTGTACCATCTACGGCTGTAGGGTTACGCTATACATTTAGCGATAGAAGCATAACTACTAAGCGTTTATTTGCCATGTGGGAGCCTTATTTTTTCTTTAGTAAGGATGCTAGCAATAACCTAATTACCGATAGAAATGATTTTATAACCTTACGTTACTTAGAGGTAGATGAAAAAAGCAATAAAGGCTTTGGGTTTATAAATAATGTATCGCTTGGTTATCTAGTAAGGCAGCAGGGCAATTGGTTTGCACCAAATACTATAAAACTTGGCTTGCCAGGTGTACGCAGCGGATGGTTACAGCTAGAACCAGAGTTGTTTTTTACTGGGGTTTTTAAAGGGTTTAGCCCATCGTTAAAACTAACGTTACACTACGAGTAAAAAATTTGGTGGTTACATAATTTCTTGTAATTTCATTCTTCCAATTCACCAAAAAAAGGAGGTATTCATGCAATCTACAGATCAAACATGGAAACTTTCGGTTAGCAACTGTTAACCGAATTCCACAAAAATAATCTGCTGACAGTTTAGTCAGAAGGCCACCAACTAGTTTGGTGGCCTCTTATTTTAAGCTAATACGATACGCTTACCAAATGGCATCAGCGATAGCTCAACCAATTTAAAATGCTGGCGAGCAAACGGAATACCAACAACGGTGATAGATAAAATAGTGCCCCAAACCAAATGCATAATAGCAGTATATAAGCCGCCGCAAAGCAACCATATAACATTAAAAATAATAGACAAACAACCAGTATTACTGCTATCGCTTACCACTTTACTGCCAAAAGGCATTAATACCATCAGCCCAATTTTAAAACATTGTAACCCAAACGGTATGCCGATTATAGTGCAGCAAAGTACAAACCCTCCAAAAAAATAACCTATCGCCGAAACAAATCCACCAAAAATCCACCAAATAATATTGCCAATAAAGTTCAAAGTATTGTTATTGAGGGATAGAAAATAATTAAAGCAGAAAGGTAGTCGGATAGTGCAACTTATAAAAATGGAATTTCTAAAGCTTTGTTATACGCACTTAAATAGAAAATACTTCAACCACTTTTAAAGCCACATTCGTATAACTTTACGCCCATTAAAACTTATAATAAACATGTCACTTTTTGATAGATTGGGTACCAAAGGCAAAGAGATGAGTTTTATAGACCATCTTGAGGAATTAAGGAGTCACATCATCCGTAGCGTATTGGCAGTTATGGTGTTGGCTGCAGTTATTTTTATTTATAGAGATTGGGTGTTTGACTATATTATTACTGGTCCCATAAACCCAGATTTTATTACTTATCGTTTTCTGTGTAATCTGAGCCACACCTTGCACATGAAGGATGCCTTGTGCATGCCACCAGTACAGATTAGCATGCAAAGCACCACATTTGGCGGGCAATTTATCAGTAGTATTTCAATGGCTTTTGTGGGTGGGTTTATTGTGGCTTTCCCTTACATTTTTTGGGAGTTTTGGCGTTTTATAAAACCAGCTTTAAAACAAAAAGAACTTAACGGTACTAGGTTTGTCATTTTCTGGGTGTCTTTCTTTTTCTTTTTGGGTGCCGCATTTGGGTTCTTTTTATTAGGACCATTTACATTTAATTTTTTGGCGGGTTTTCAATTGGGCACTAAAGGCATGTTAGTAACTAAACCAACCTTAACCGATTATTTTGATAACCTTACTAACCTAATACTTGGCTGCGGTATTGCTTTTGAGCTACCTGTGCTTGCCTATGCACTAACAAAAATTGGTATTGTAACGCCAATGATGCTTAAAAGTAGTCGTAGATATGCCATTGTAATTATACTGATAGTTGCGGCTTTTATTACACCAAGCCCCGATTGGATGAGCCAGTTTATTGTGTTTGTGCCGCTGTGGTTATTGTATGAGTTAAGCGTGCTTTTATCTTCTAAAGTATATAAGGAAGACCAAGCAAAAGAAGCTGAAGAATGGGATTAAAAAGTGCATTTGGACATTATTTCACATGGCGTTGGTATATAAATTAGTATCTGTACCCTTTTTTAATATTTTAATTAAGTACCCCCTATTTTTAACTAGTAATTAATAATACATATAACAAATTAAGTAAGCCCTGACTTTGTCGGGGCTTTTTACATAGGCCAACTAATGTAAAACCTACCGCATTCGCCTATTTGGCTTGTAACCCCAATAGCACGTTGCTTTGCTTTTTTCTGACTTCGTCACATTTTCAAAAAAATTAAAATAATGTTCTGTGATGCCTATCAATATTGCATTTTAATTTTGGTTGTCCCAATCAGGTTGTTTTAGTTTTCTAGATATTTATACGTTAAAAGAAGAACAGATTGGTGTTATTAGTATTCAAGTAATTGATA
>JAYVNQ010000237.1:0-3397 GCA_043758365.1 Chitinophagales bacterium | reverse complement strand
CTGACAAGGTGCTCTCCAGCAGAGCTTGCTTCCTCTTTTAGCTGATAAAGGCAATTAAAGTGTTTTAATCTAAAATATCACCAACTATTTTTCAGTATATTACCAAAAGATTAAATAGATTTTTTAATTATACAAATCCATTAATCCTTTAAACCCAATAGCCATTAGGTAATGGATAAGATTTTTAAATATTCATTCCGCCACAAACGCTTAATACTTGGCCAGTAATATAAGTACTCATATCGCTTGCTAAAAACAAGGTTGCGTTAGCTATTTCTTCGCCTTTACCAAAACGACCCAATGGAATTTTTTTCATAAAATCGTCGGCAGCGGCACCTTCTTTTAAATAGTGCGTCATATCGGTTTCTATAAAACCTGGTGCAATGGCGTTGCAACGAATGTTGCGGCTACCTAATTCTGCGGCAATGGATTTTGTGAAGCCAATAATACCAGCCTTACTGGCTGCATAGCTTGCTTGGCCTGCGTTTCCTCTGATGCCAATAATAGAACTCATGTTTATAATGCTACCACTTTTAGCTTTCATCATTGGCCTTATAACCTGCTTGGTCATATTAAAAACACTCTTTAAGTTAATGTCTATAACATCATCCCATTGCTGCTCTGTCATGCGAAGCAGCAAATTGTCTTTACTAATACCCGCATTATTAACGCAAATATCTATTGTGCCAAATTCTTTTAATACATCGGCTACAAAGGTTTCGCATTGGGTAAAATCGCCAGCATTACTTTGGTAAGCTTTCGCTTTTACGCCGAAACTAATCAGTTTGGCTTCTAATGCGGCTGCTTTATCTGCACTACTATCGCTTACATAAGTAAATGCAATATTAGCCCCTTGTTCAGCTAGTTTTATAGCAATAGCCTCGCCAATACCACGAGCCGCCCCTGTTACAATAGCTACTTTATTTTTTAACATAAATATTGTGTTGATTAAATAATTTACAATGATAAACTAAGCTGCTTTTTTAGGCTTATATTTTTTTAAATAGCCCCTAAGAATGATTGCAAAAACGATAATAGATTGAACGCTAGTTATCTGATACTGTTTATTATCGGGGAAGAAAAAGAAGGTAAGACCAATTACAACAAGATAGGTTAACAACATAAAGATTGGCAGCTTAGCCTTCATCAGCATATAGGTTTTCTCTGCCTCTTCGCCTGCTATTGCTAGTTGTGTTTTCTTTCGCAACGCATAATTTACAATAATATAATGTGCAATGGTTAGCATTAAAATATTAATGAGGTAGATAAAAAAGGGCAGGAAAAAGCTTGGTGCGAAATGCCCCATACTAGCTGCGGAAAACGGAAACACAACAATAAAAAACAAGAAGAAAAGGTTACGAACAATTAAGCCATCATCATAATTTTTTAAATAACGGCAAAGCTTTAAATGACGCATCCAATAGCTGCCAATAATAATAAAACTTAGTGTAAAAGTTGCGAACTCTACCAGTGTATGTTTAAACAAGTTAAACAATTCGCTTGTTGGTGTGCCTTTTGGTACATCGGGAAATTTTATTTCAATAATTAGCAAGGTAATGGCAATCGCAAATACAGCATCGCTAAAAAGTATCAGGCGTTCTAGCTCAAACTCTTTGTGAATTAATTTCTCTTCTTTGTTCATAGCAAGTTTGTTTAGTGTTGGTTAATAATTGCTAAAACCTCATCTACATATTGCCTATCGTTACTAAGTCTTGGCACTTTATGTTGCCCTCCTAATTTGCCTTTACTGTGTAGCCATTTATGAAATGTATTTTTAGGCAAAGCTTTTACTAGTGGCATTTTCAGCGCAATATCTTTATGGCGTTTTGCTTCATAATCGCTGTTTAAAGTTTTTAAGGCACAGTCTAATTCGTAGGCAAATTCTTGAATATTGCTAGGGTTATTTTCAAACTCAATTAACCACTCATGGCTACCATTATTACTATCACTAAAATAAATGGGTGCAGCCATATAATCGTTAACAATCACGTTCATTTTCTCGCAAGCAATAGCAATGGCTTTGTCAGTATTATCAACCATTACCTCCTCACCAAAAGCGTTCATATAATGCTTCAATCTGCCACTAACTTTTATACGAAATGGGTAAGTATTTGTAAACACAATTGTATCGCCAACCAAGTACCGCCACAGCCCTCCATTGGTAGTTATTACTGGTGCATAATGTTTACCAATTTCAACCTTATCTAAACCAATAGTCTTTGGGTCTGTCTTTCCATATTCTTCCACAGGCATAAATTCATAAAAAATACCGTGGTTTAAAAACAATAACATGCCTTCTTCATCTGGTGTATCCTGTGCTGCAAAAAAACCTTCGCTGGCATTATACATTTCTAAATAAATAACACCTTCCCCAATCAGCTTTTTAAATTGTTCTTTATAAGGTATAAATGATACGCCACCGTGTATATAAATTTCAAGGTTTGGCCACACTTCTTTTAATGTTTGTTTGCCGGAAATTTGAAGAATGCGTTTTATTAAAATCATCGTCCAAGTTGGCACACCAGAAATAGAGGTTACGTTCTCTAAAATGGTGCTTTGTGCCAGTTGTTCAATCTTGTTCTCCCATTCATCTAGCAACGCAATTGATAGTTCTGGTGTTCGTATCCAGCTTGCCCAAACGGGTGCGTTTTGTAGCAGTACGGCACTCAAATCGCCATACTGTACACCATCGTTTACACTATTTATTTGATGACTACCACCAACCACCAAACCCTTACCAGTTAACAAATCGCTGCCATGATTATAGTAATAATACATCGTCAATACATCCTTAGATGCTTGATAATGGCAGTCGTGCAAACTTTCTTCGGTTATTGGGATAAACTTACTTTTATCATTGGTAGTACCACTGCTTTTTGCAAACCAATTTACAGGAGTATTCCAAAGCAATTGTTGCTCACTGTTGTGCATCAATCTATCAACGTAAGGCTTAATATCGTTATAATCTTGTATTGGTATTATCTTTTTAAATTCCCGTACCGAGAACATTTTTGTTAGCCCATAACGCCTACCAATTTCAGTGTATTGGGCATGTGTGGCAAGGTCTTGCAGCACATCTCGTTGTGTGGCAATTGGGTTATTAATCCATTGTTCAATGCGCCAATATCTAAGGCGGGCCAATCGTGATAAAGCAGGGCTTAATAATTTCATTATTCTGGGGTAACAGTAGCAAAATACACAAAGCCATCCACATATCGCAAGCATTTAAAACTAACTATCGGTATGGTAGTTTTTGTTTACAGGCTTTTGTGGTGTTATAATACTTCCGTTGTATATTTTAAGAAGCTGTTTGAGTTAATTAATATTTTTGACCATTAGCCATACCATTGCTAAATAGATATCGCTAATAGCAGATTCTTCTGTTCTTTCATAATTG